>NZ_JBDNFF010000248.1:0-13512 GCF_041689975.1 Gemmatimonas sp. | reverse complement strand
GCGGCGCACCCGGGAACTACGAACGTCGCTAACGTCTCGCCGCCGCGTCGACCACGACATGGTGCGGTTCGCCGTCGTCCACCAGCGGGATCGTATTCGTCCTGAAGAGCGTACCATCAAGCGCGACCCGTGATCCCCGCTGCCGAATCAGCGCCGGGTTCCGCACCACGATCTCGTAGATCGTACGGCCGAAACGATAGATGATCGAAAATTCGTGCCAGTCGCGCGGCACACAGGGTTCAATGCGAAGAGTGTCGCCGATCTTGGTAAACCCGAGGATGTTTTCGAGACCGACTCGATACATCCAGCTGGCTGAGCCGGTGTACCACGTCCACCCGCCACGGCCGAGCAGCGTGGGGGCGGTGTATACATCAGCCGCCACCACATAGGGTTCCACTTTGTATGTTGCGACCGCTTCCGCCGACTGCGTGTGCGTGAGGGGATTGATCATCTGAAAGAGTGTGAAAGCGCGTTCGCAATCGCCGTGCATGGCCGTAGCCAACACCGCCCAGAGCGCGGCATGCGTGTATTGCGCGCCATTCTCCCGCACACCGGGTACGTACCCCGCGATATAGCCGGGATCGTGCGTGCCGTCGGTGAACGGTGGGGCCAACAGCTTGATCAGCCGCGCATCGTCGAGTACCAGCTGCTCGTTGAGCGCCTCCATGGCCATGCGCTGGCGAGCGGGATTACCCGCTCCTGAGATGACGCTCCAGCTCTGCGCAATAGAGTCGATCCGACATTCCGTGCTTTCCGACGAACCCATAGGGGTTCCATCGTCATAGTACGCACGGCGATACCATCCACCGTCCCACCCGTGGGCCTCGACCGCCAGCACGTACGCGTCGGCTTTGCGCCGCATGTCCTGCGCCTCGCCGTGATCGCCACGCGAGTCGGCATGCGTCGCGAACGTTCGCAGGGTGGTGACGAGAAACCACGCCAGCCAGACACTCTCGCCCTTCCCGTCGGCACCCACGCGGCTCATGCCGTCATTCCAGTCGCCAGTCCCGATCAGCGGCAGGCCGTGCTGGCCAATGGTACAGGCGCGACGGAGAGCACGACGACAATGTTCGTACACGCTGCCCAATTCCTCGGTGACCGCGGGGAGATCGTAGATCTCGTGCTCGTGGGGCAGCAGCTCTCGCATGGTGAGAAACGGCACGTACTCCTCGAGCACGGTCGCATCGCCGGTGACCCGGATGTACTGGTCCACTACATACGGCAGCCACGCCAGGTCATCGGAGAATCGCGTCCGTACGCCTCGTCCACTATGTGGGTGCCACCAGTGCTGCACGTCGCCTTCGAGGAACTGCCGCGCGGCCGCGCGCAGGATATGCTCACGGGCCACGCCGGGTTCAGCATAGACGAAAGCCATGACGTCCTGCAGTTGATCGCGGAAGCCGTAGGCGCCACTGCTTTGATACAGTCCCATCCGCGCCCACATGCGACACGACAGGGCCTGATACAGCGACCACTTGTTGATCAGGATGTCGAAGGACGGGTCTGGCGTCTTCACCGTGATCGCGCTGAGTCGCGTACCCCACGCGCTCACGGTGCGCTGGGCCGCAGCCTTGGCGCCGGGAAAAATCCGGAGCCTATCGGCAAGCTGTCGCGCCTCGGCCTCCGTACGGGCCGCGCCGAGCACCACGATGATCTCGCGCGACGCACCAGGAGGCAGAACGACGTCGAATTGCAGGGCTGCGCACGGGTCGAGCGCCACGCCCGTAACGCCGTCGAGCGTATCCGTGCGGAGCGCCGCTGGATCCGCGAGGCTGCCGTTCCGGCCGAGAAAGCTGCGCCGGTTGGCGGAGTAACTGGTCACCTGCTCACTGATGGCGAGAAAGGCCGTCCACTCCGCGAACTGCGCGTCAAAGGTGTTCTGCGCCAGAATCGCTTGCTGCTCCGGCACGAACCGAGTGCGCACGTGATATTGCGTGTCTTCGCGTCGTGAGCCAAGGGTCCACTCGACGAACGCGGTCACGGAGAGCCGCCGAGTTTCGTTCGAGGTATTGGTAATTCGCAGGCGCGAGAGCTTGGCCGCAGCATCGTCAGGTATGCCAAGGTGCAGTATCGTCTGAATGCCATCGTGTTCATGTTCGAACGTGGATTCGCCGGCACCGTGTCGCACGACATAGCGGCCATCGTCGATCGGTGCCGGTGTGGCACTCCACAACGAACCGGTATCGAGATCCTTGAGGTATAGTACGTCACTCGCGGGATCGGCCACGGGATCGTTATGCCACGGCGTCACGCGGTAGAAGAACGCGTTTTCGGCCCACATGCAGCCAGCGCCGCGCTCGGACACCAGGAAGCCGCCGTGGGGATTGCCGATGACATTCGACCACGGCGCGGGGGGCAACTCATCGTTGTCCACTCGGATGTGATAGTCGCCCCGCTCGTCGAAGCCACCGATACCATTGTCGAACAGGATCGGCGTGGGCTGCGTTGCTGCACGCTCCGGCTCCGTACGGGCGCGAGTCATCCTCGGGATCAGCGGGGCCACCAGCGGTCGCAGCGCGGAAACCAGAGAAGCGATGGGCCCCGGTCGATCGTTTGGCGTGGTCCCCGTGGACGCGATGCTTGGCGTGCTGCGTTCCAGCGTGCGTGCCGCGAGACTCTGCGAGGCGGTGCGCTGGCGATCGCTGGCCTGCAGGGCAACACTTTCCAGAATACGGGTCAACGAGCGGCCGTCGCAGGTGAGATGCACTCGTGATGTAGCTGACAGCATGAGATAATCGACCGTCGAAAAGCCATCGAGGCGTCGCACGAAGACGCCGCCCGGCTTGTCGATCAGCGCGGCATCGTTGGTCGAGATCACCGCCTCGGTAATCGCGTCGCGCAACTCCTGCAGATAGTCGTGGCCCCACTCGTTGATGATCACCAGATCAACGGGAAGACCGTGCCGTCTCCAGAAGCGATGGGCAACCAGCAGCTCGCGTAACGTGGGCAATCCGTCCATGGAGTCGATGGTGGCCAGTACGATGGGGCGGTCGCCCGAGATCCCGTACATCCAGAGCTGTGGCTGCGAACCACGATTCCGTCGAATCTCATCGGGCGGGGGGGCCAACGATCCATCACGGAAGAGCAACTGCGCGGCGATCTCCTGAAAGGTGGCGGCGCTGGCCGGCGTGATACCAAGCTCGCGAAGCTCGAGCTGCGTGGACGTCCACGCGAAGTCGAGCGCGCGTTGTGCGGCATGGTCGTCGTGGTAGCGGCCGGCCAGCTCGAACGCGGCCTCGCGGCTGGTGGCGACCAGCGTTGTGAAGGCCACGCTCACGGCCCGCCCCGGCGTCACGCGCACGCGGGTTCGCAAGGCGAAGATCGGATCGAGCACGGGGCCGGTGGTGCCACTCCACGCACCGTCGGTCTGCATCGCGGCGGGACGACGAACACCGCGTCCGCGGCCCAGGAACGCCGATCGGTCGGTCTCGCAGCTCACGTCCCCGATACGATCGGGTCCGGCATCGACCACATGCACGCACCACAACGCCGGATCATCAGGCTTGCGGGGGCGTCGCGTGGCGGTGATCGCCGAACACCACGCATGCCACTCGGTCTCGACGAACAGATTGGAGAACGCCGGGTGTGCCCGATCGGCCTCGGGCGGTGCCATCACGATCTCACCGTAGCTGGTGAGCTCGATGTCGCGCGGCGCGCTCCCCAGATTGATCAGCGTCACGCGTCGCACTTCCGCACAGTCAGCGCCGACGACGGTGATCTCCGTACGGGTTTCGATATCGCCGTCCACGCGATGCATGGTGACACGATCCGATGCCAGCCACACCTTGCCGTGACTGGTCGGTGCGCACACCGGTTGGTGCGACGTGGACCAGAGACGTCCGCTGTCCACGTCCTTTACGTAGCAGTACTGACCGAGATCGTCGCGCGTACTGTCGGCCCGCCAGCGGGTCACGGCCAGCGATTCGTATCGGCTGTAGCCGCTGCCGTTGTGATTCAGCATCACGGTGTACGGCAGCGCGCCCAACATGGCTACGCGCGGCTTGGTGCGCGTCGTCGTGTCCACCTCGCGCACGACCGGCTGATCACTGGTGTTGGCCGAGCGCTCCACCGGGAGGCGCGAGGACTGCGCTTCTCGCAGCAGTAGTCGCCGAGGAATACGCTCGTGCAGCAGGAGCTGCGCCGACTGCACGAGCGGCGCCGCGTGGAAGCGATTCTGCCAGATGTCGTCCTCGAGCAGGTTGGTGAGTGCCACCACCGTCATGCCGACGTGGTGTGCCATGCTCGTGTTCACCAGTGCGAAGCGCTCGTCCGGTGCGGCCCGGGTATAGTCGAGCGAGTCGACGAATCCGAATTCGCCGAGTGCCCCGAGCGACTCCAGTCGGCGTAGGTTCTCGAAGGCGCGCGCCGGATCGACCAGTGCCGCCAGTGCCGTCGCATACGGGGCGATGACCAGATCGCGCTCGAGGCCGCGCTTCAGCGCCAGATCGGCGATGCCGAACGCACGATACTGATACGTGAGCTGTAGATCGCGCATGTTGTATGCGCTCTCGCTCACGCCCCACGGAACATTGTGGCTGCGGCCGTGTGCGTAGTGTCGATCGACCACGCCGTGGTACGTCTGATCAAGAATGGTAAAGGGCAGTGAACGCATCACGAGCAACGGCATGAGATACTCGAACATGCTGCCGCTCCACGACACGAGTGCCGTGGCCGACGAGGTGCGATTGAGGGGTCGTGCCAAGCGGAACCAGTGCTCGACCGGCACATCGTTCTTGGCGATCGCGACAAAACTCGCCAGGCGTGCCTCGGAGGCCAGCAGGTCGTAGAACGAATCGTCCGCGGTGAGCGACTCGGTGTGATAGCCGATGGTGAACAGCTTCCGCTTCACGTCGTACAAGAAGCTGAAGTCCATCGCCGAAACGTATGCCTCCGCCTGCTCGGCGAGCGATAGCAGGCGGCCTTCCAGGAGGGGCTCGCGCGGCGCCAATTCGAGGCACGCCTGTCGGATTGCGACGAGGTGCCCGGCGATGTTTCCGCTGTCCACGGTGCTGATGTAGGCTGGATCGAGCACGCGGAGGTCGTGCAGGTCGTACCAGTTGAAAAAGTGACCCTTGTGTCGACGCAGCCGCTGCAAGGTGCCGAACGTCTGCTCCAGCCGCGTGGTGAGCTCTGCCAACGTAAGCAGGCCAAGGTCGTGGGCGCTGACAGTGGATAGCAGCTGGAGCCCGATATTCGTCGGCGACGTTCGCATGGCCACGACGGACTCCGGATCGAACTGCACGTTGTCCGGCGCGAGCCAGTGCGTGGACACGCTCACGAACCGATCGAAATAGCGCCAGTGCAGGCCGGCATACCGTCGCGCGGTCTCACGGTCTGCCATCGAGAGGGCTCGGCGTGCTTGATTGCGCTGCTCACTCAGATACGCCGCCAACCGTGGCGCCATGATCCAGAGGAGCACGATGCTTCCCAACACGAGATCACTGAGCAACAGCGACTCGAGCGGTGTACTCGTCGCCAGCCGGGTTTCGACCCGCCGATACGAGATGGACGCCGCAATCGCGAACGCCACGAATACCGACGCCCGCATGGCGTTCCACGTTTCCTGTCCGACGTCACCGACGCTGTGTTCCACGGTCGAGGCCGAACGCCATTCAAGCAGGTACTTCTTCGAGGCGTACAGACGGTAGAGCGTACGGATGATCGCATCGATCGAGATCAGCGTCTGATGGAGCAGGAACGCGAGCGCGAGTGCGGCTTGCTGCACTGACACGATGGCGTCTTGCACCATGGCACCGTAGTACGCGCGCCATGACTTGTCGCGGGGCGGGCGCACCAGCGCCAGTATGAGCGATGTCGCCCAGGGAGCGACGATCGCACCGAGCGCCAGCATCGTCCAGCGCACAACCGACCCCGGGAGCACCGTCCAAGCGGCGAGAAGAAACGCGAGTTGTGCCAGCTCGACGGTACTGCGACGCATGTTGTCGAGCAGCTTCCAACGCGACAGCAAAGAGAGTCGGTTCGGCTCGGTACCCTGCGTGCTTGGCACATTCGGCCCGAGCCACGGGAGCAATTGCCAGTCACCGCGTATCCACCGGTGCTTGCGACGCGTGTACGCCACGTACGACGACGGATAGTCGTCGTAGACGATGACATCGGTGGCGAGTCCGGCGCGTGCGTAGTTACCCTCGATGAGATCGTGAGAGAGGAGCGTGTTTTCGGGGAAGCGCCCGTGCGTGGCGAGCTCGAACGCATCGACGTCGTAGATGCCCTTGCCGGTGTAGCTGCCCTCGCCGTACAGGTCCTGATACACATCGGATACGGCTGTGGAATAGGGATCCACCCCCGGGTGCCCTGACGAGATGGCGGCGAAACGCGAGCGATGTGCGCTCGGCAGCGACACCCCCACTCTCGGCTGCAGAATCCCGTAGCCGCGCACGATCCGTTGGCGAACGGGGTCGTGCACGGCGCGATTCAGCGGATGCGCCAGCGCGCCGATCAACGAAGGCGCCGCGTCCGGAGGGAGCACCGTGTCGGCATCGAGCGTGATGACGTACTTCACACCACGGAGTGCCGCTGGGTCGCCAACCACGTAGGAAAAGGCGGCCGCCGCGTCGCTCGCGGTATCGACCAGTGGTGCGGTGGTCCGTCCATCGGCGCGGAGCATGCGATTGAACTCGGAGAGCTTACCGCGCTTTCGCTCCCACCCCATCCAGGCACCCTGTTGCGGATTCCAGCGGCGCGGGCGATGCAGGAGGATAAAGGGTGCAACGACGTCGTGTCCGTAGCGAGCATTCAGGAGCGTCACGCCGTCAACGGCTTGTGCAACAAGCGCAGCGTCGTCGGGCGTCGTTTCGGTGGCAGCGTCGGTGAAGTCGCTGAGAATGGCGAAGTGGAGGTGCGCTTCGCGATTGGCCAGGAACTGTACTTCGATGGTTTCGAGCGCACTGGCGACATCGTCGGCGTTACCGAACAAGGTCGGGATCACCACCGCAGTGCGGTACTGCGACGGTACGCCACGCGCGTGCAGATCGAGCCGCGGCAGGACGTGCGGCGGCAGCCAGGTGGTGACCAGCTGGTTGAGTACCGTCACCGAGATGTCGAGCGCTGGCAGGAACGCGAACAGCAGAATCAGCCACAACGACGCGCGAGCCTCGGGCTGGACGATCAGCACCACCGCCAGTATGGCGAGTATCGTGCACGTAATGAGACCGCCAACGAATACGACGTTGGGATGCGTCCGCACGGCGCGTTCGGCACGCTCACTCAGCGTGGGCGTGTAGCCCGCCGTGTGCTCGAGCTCACGGAGTCCCGCATCCACGAGGAAGTAGCCTACATGCCTTTCTCGTTCGTCCACCTTGGCATGCGTGCCGGCCCGTGAATCGAGCGCCGAAGGACGGCATAGATCCACTGCCCACTGAGCTACACTGGCCTCTCGATGGCCGGTTCGCTTGGCGATCTTCTCGACAACGTGCCGATAGGAATCGCGGGTGGCGAAGGTCATCTGTGGGTAGAACCCCGATGGGTCGTCACGCAGGGTGGCCTCCATGACGCTCTGATGCTCCACGAATGTACGCCAATCACGACGGCCGACATCACGCAAGCTCGTGATGCCGTTGGCCATCATCAGCTGTGTGAGCGTGAGCCGTTGCGCCGAGAGCGCGACGGCGTTCTCCGGCGCGAGCCCTGCGTCGCGCAGCCACTGCTCGAGCCAGGCCAGAGCCGGCGACGCGCCCTCGGCATGCCGAAGCGTTTGCAGGAACTGCGACACGAAGTGCGGAGTGAGCCCCAGATCCGCGTCCGCGAACTCGCGAAGGGCCGCGCGGAGCTCGGAGCCGCTTTGCGCGTTCGCCTCAAGGATGTGCGCAGCCCACCGTTGCGCGGCCTCGAGTTCGTCGAGGCGTTGGACCGTACGCAGTGCCATGCGGCGAATGCTCTCGATCAGGCCGAGTCGAAGCATCGCCGGCATCGCCCACAGCTCGCCGATCGCGAGCGGGGTCACACTCTGAAAGGCCTCGACGTACAGGTCCACGTTCTCGAGGTTGATGCGCGCCTCGCTGTGCGAGATCAGCGAGATCGCGATCTCGTACACGCGCGGATAGCCGGTGAGTGGTCCTGCGGCCAGCTCCGGAAGTTCACGGTAGTAGCTACCGGGTAGACTCTCGCGTACCTCGAGCAGATGCTCCTGCACGACGTGGTAGTTGTCGAGCAGCCACTCCGCTGCGGGTCCGGCGTCGACACCTTCCTCACCCGCCCTCAGCAGGCGCGTGTGCGCGTCGGCAAGGATGCTGCGGGTGTTCGCCAACCGCGCCAATAGCCGCGCGGGACGCAGCGCGCGTCGTTGATCGGCGAGTTGCTGGCCGCGCGCCACGGCGCGCGCGCGCGCGCCAAGATGCTCGGTGCCAAGCAAGTCGCCATGAATCGGGCCGGCCAAGAGCTCATCCGAGGCATCGATGCGATCCCGTTCCAGCCACGAGATATTCATAGGCGACGCCGCGTGGTCTGCCGCTCAACCCGAGCGCAGGTGGCACGCCAGCGATCAGATGACGGACGAGGGCAATGGAGGCGCGAAGTAGGACGCAACGGGCAGATCCGTGTGCAAAGGGAGACACGGATCACATATGCATGGCGGATCCGCACCTCCCCTTGTGCACAACCCGGGCCCGCCCAGCGGCGAGGTCAGGCGTTTACACTCAGCACGCAAGCGGTGTCTCAGTCGGTAGTTATCTCGGCTGTGCCGTCACCGTCAAGGTAAAAAGGCCCGGACGGGTGCAGCCCGGCGGCGTCAGCTGTTCTGCGTACTCTGCGGCAAAACCGCTTCATGGAGAATGCGCGGACGAGGGCGGTTCGTCGACGACTCGGTAGCGCCACCAACGTCGTTCCGGAAGATTGCTTCTCATGATTCACGCTCAGTACGATCCGGCACTCCTCGTGCACCTCGTTCGTCAGGTGCCGCTACGATACGCAGCTGGCGCCGATCACGCGCTCGATCGACCGGCGCACGTGCGGGCTGGCTCTGGGCTGGCGTGGGTTGGCGAGCGACTGGCCGTTGTTCAGGATGACGCCAATTTCATCGCGCTGGTCGATCCGGCCACCGGTCTCGCCTTGTCGGTGGTCTTGCCCGCCGGTGCCGAGGGCAAGCGCCAGTTCGACGTGGGGCGCGGCAACAAGAAGCAGAAGTCCGATCTCGAGGCGCTGGTCAGTATCGAAGAGCCCAACGGCTCGATGCTGCTGGCGATCGGCTCGGGCTCCTCAAAAAGGCGCGAGCACGTGGTCACGCTGGAGCGGGCAGGGCAGACCGACGAGACACTCGCACTGATCGAGGCGCCGGCGCTGTACAAGGCGCTGCGCGATGCCACGGACTTCTCCGGCAGCGATATGAACATCGAGGGCGCCCTCATTATCGGCGACGTGCTACGACTCTTCGGGCGCGGCAACGGCAAGGTGTCGAAACACCGTGTTCCCCTCGACGCAACCTGCGATCTGCACTGGCCATCCGTCCTCGCGTATCTCGCTGCGCCCCACAAGCAATTGCCGCCGAAACCCACGCAATTTCGGCAGTACGAACTTGGTGAGGCCGACGGCGTTCGGCTGACGTTCACCGATGCCACCCTCGCCTGGGGCGACCGTTCGGCACGTCCTCTGGTTCTCTATACCGCTGCCGCCGAATGCTCCCCCGACTCGCGGCGTGACGGCGCAGTCGCGGGAAGCGCCATCGGCGTTCTCGATTCAAGCGCCGATGGCGCGGTCGTGCGCTACGCCTTGCTGCTCGATGCGCAAGAGCGGCCGCTGCCTCTCAAAGTGGAAGGGATCGCCTGCGGGAGCGCCGACAGTCGCCAGATCTTCGTAGTGCTCGATGTCGATGATCCTGACGCGCCATCGGTGCTGTGCGAGCTTCGCCTCGATGGGCCGTGGCCTCGACCGAACGGGCATGCGTAGCGCTCAGCACCACGCGCTGGTATAACTGTGCAGCGCTACCTTCTCTCACCGACGCCCCCCCCATGTACCGACGCACTCTCGCTCTGCTGCTCACCTGCTGTCCCGCCTTCCTCCGTGCGCAGGCGCAGCCGGTGCCGGTCACTACTGCGAAGCCGGGATGGCAGTGGTCGATGGACAGCGTGCATGCTGTCGTGAACGAGGTGCGCGCTGGTCGCTCGCTGCAGCCGACCACGTGGCCGGGTGCGGCGCGCGTGGCCGTGTTGCTCTCGTTCGACGTCGACAATGAGACCATCGCGCTCCGCTACGGCGAGCCCACCGTTGGTTCATTGGCCGAGATGCAGTACGGCGCACGCGTGGGTTTGCCTCGGATTATGCGGCTGCTCGACCAGCACAAGATTCCCGCGTCCTTCTTTATCCCGTCGGTCAGTCTCGCGATCACGCCCACGATGGCCGACCTCATCAAGAAAAGTGGTCGACACGAGTTCGCGGTACATGGATGGATTCACGAGCTCAACATGACGCTCCCCGATTCGGTCGAGCGTGCGTTGCTCACGAAAGCGGTGTCCGAACTCACGGCGCTGACCGGGCAGAAGCCGACCGGATACCGCGCACCAAGCTGGAACTTCAGTCCGAACACGCTGTCCATTCTCCGCGACATGGGGTTCCGATACGAGAGCTCGCTGATGGCAGACGACGCGCCCTATGAACTCTTGCAACGCGGGCAGCCCACCGGGCTCGTGGAATTGCCGGTGCAGTGGATTCTCGACGATGCGCCGCTGTTTGATCCGCGCGGCGAGCGCTACATGAACCCGCGGGACGTCGCCCGGGTCTGGATGGACGAATTCGACAAGGCCTACGAGGAGGGCACGATGTTCGTGCTCACGCTGCATCCGCACGTGTCCGGTCATCGCTCGCGCATCGTGGCCCTCGAACTGCTCATCGCGCACATCCAGGCGAAGGGGGCCGGGAAGGTGTGGTGGGCCACACACGCTGACGCGGCAGAGTACGTGCGGAAGGCGGCCAAGCTCGGCGAGCCGAGGACGCGATAGTGCGCGACAACCTGGGCGTCGCCCGCTACGGTGCTCTGTGCGCGTTCCTGGTCTCCAACACGCCCGCGGTCGCGTGCGCGCAGCGCGTGGATTGGGCGAATACGAGTGGTGATCCGGGCGCCATGCGCTACGCGCCGATTGCCGACATCGACCGTAGCAACGTGCGCCGGCTGCAAGTGGCATGGCGATGGAACACCGGAGAGCGAAGTGTGCGCGCTGGCGTCAACCAGAAGGCGGCACGTCCGGGTTTGTTTCAGGCCTCGCCCATCGTCATCGGCGACACGATGTACGTCTCCACGCCGTTCGCCGCGGTGGCCGCACTCGACGCGCGCACCGGTCGCGAACTCTGGAAGTTCGATCCGGAGATGTGGCGAACGGGGCAGCCGTCGAACGGCACCGGCTTCGTGCACCGCGGCGTCGCCACCTGGGCCTCCAGCGCCGAGCGTCGGATCTTCATCAATGCGCGCTGGAAACTAATTGCGCTCGATGCGTCCACGGGCAAGCCTATCCCGTCGTTCGGGGTGAACGGCGAAATTGATCTTACGAAGGAGCTCCGTCGCGTCGTCAAGCAGTTGCAGTACACGAATACGTCGCCACCGGTGGTATACGGCGATCTGGTCATCGTCGGAAACGGCGTGGGAGACCGCATCCGCTATCGCAACGATCCGCCGGGAGATGTGCAGGCCTTCGATGTACGAACCGGCAAGCGCGTGTGGAGCTTTCATACCGTGCCCGATTCCGGCGAAGTCGGATGGGACACGTGGGAAGACGGCTCGTACAAGTACATGGGGCACACCAACGTGTGGGCACCGATGAGTCTCGACGCGACGCGTGGTCTGTTGTTCTTGCCGGTGTCGACGCCCACGAACGACTGGTACGGCGGCGATCGCAAGGGCGATAACCTCTTCGCCGAATCCGTCGTGGCCCTGAATGCGAAGACCGGCACGCGCGTATGGCACTTTCAAATCGTTCATCACGGCTTGTGGGATTACGATTTGCCAGCGCCGCCAGTGCTCGCCACGATCACGTGGAACGGAAAGCCGCGTGACGTGGTCGCCGTTCCCTCGAAAACCGCGTGGATCTACGTCTTCGATCGCGAGAGCGGCGAACCGATCTGGCCGATCGTGGAACGACCCGTGCCCGCGAGTGATGTGCCGGGTGAGCGCGCTGCGCTCACGCAACCGATGCCTACCAATCCGGCGCCGTTCGCGCGGCAGACGGTGAGCGAGAAGGACCTCATCGACTTCACCCCCGAACTTAGGCGCCGCGCACTCGAAGTGTTCTCCAAGTACCGCATTGGCCCGATTTTTACGCCGCCGTCGCTCGAAGGGACCATCGTCATGCCGGGCTCTATCGGTGGAGCGGGGTGGGGCAGCACGTCGTATGATCCAGAAACGCACACGCTCTACGTGAAGGGGACCGATAATCCCGTCGTGTATCGCGTGCAGAAGGGGGTGCCCAACGACACCATCGGTTTCGAGTATACCGTGGACCTCGTGCGCAGCGGACTCGGAGTCACGGCTGATCCCGATTCGGGGAAAGCCGATCACGCGCCCCCCGAACAGCTGCCACTCATCAAACCGCCCTATGGCACGATGACGGCGATCGACCTCGACACCGGGAAGCGCCGGTGGCAAGTCACCCTCGGCGATACACCGGCAATACGCAATCATCCCCTCCTCAAGAACGTGAAGTTGCCGCCGCTCGGCGTGGCCGGTGCCGTTGGCGGTACCGTCACGAAGGGTGGACTTCTTTTTGCGACCGGCGGCGGCTCGATACTCTACGCCCTCGACACCCGTGACGGTGCGATCAAGTGGCAGGCCGACCTTCCCGCAGGAAGGGGCTACGCGAACCCGATTTCGTATCGTGGCGCAAACGGCGTGCAGTACGTCGTCATCGCAACCGGTGGCGGTGACAATGCTGAGCTGATCGCCTTCTCTCTCGACGGCAAGCACTGATGCGCGTGACCGTCTCACTTCCCCTGCGTGGAGTCCGTATGCGTCGTTTCTTCGTTCCATTGATTGGTCTGAGCGCCACGCTCGCCGCGTCGGCGAACGCATCAGCGCAGTCGCGCGCGTCTATCTTCGACCCGGCCGCCCTTACCGCTCAACAGCAGCTCTCCCGCGAGATTTACAAAGAGCTCGTCGAGATCAACACCGGCGTGGAAACAGGCAACATCACGACGGCGGCTAAGGCCATGGCCGCGCGTTTCAAGGCGGCCGGCATCCCTGACGCCGATATCTTCGTGGGCGGTCCGCGCCCCGAGAAGCACAACGTCGTAGCGCGTATTCGCGGCAAAGGCGGCTCTAACGCGCCGAAGCCGCTGTTGCTACTTGCCCACATCGATGTGGTCGAAGCGCTCAAGGCAGACTGGTCGCCGGACCTCGATCCGTTCGTGTTCACGGAACGCGACGGTTACTACTACGGTCGTGGCACGGCCGACGATAAAGCTATGGCCTCGATCTTCGTGGCCAACGTGTATCGCATGAAGCGCGAAGGGTTCGTGCCGGATCGCGATATTATCATCGCGCTCACCGCCGACGAGGAAAGCGGTCCGGCCAACGGC
>NZ_JBDNFF010000247.1:0-5888 GCF_041689975.1 Gemmatimonas sp. | reverse complement strand
GATGGTGTGGTTCTCCGCGAGGCGAACCATCCATTGGCCGAGGTCTTCGGCATCGATGTACTGCACGGCGTCGTTGGGTGTGCCCGGCGCGAGAATCTCGCCGCCCTTGTCGATGCGCACCGGCCAATACGAGAACCGATCACTCAGGTCACCGGGGCCCACGATCAATCCCGGACGCACGATCGTGACCTTGTCCTCGCCGAACTGTGCCTTCGCATCGATTTCGCACTGCACCTTGTTGGGACCGTAGTTCCCGCCATCGTTGCTGGTCCACACCGCCGGTGCGCCCGGCGCGTGCAGCGGACCGCTTTCGTCCATGCCTACGATCGAGTTGTCGCGGTACGTCGAAATCGTGGACACGAAGATGTACTGACCTACGCGTCCCTCGAGTGCTTCGCCGGCTCCGCGCACCCACAGCGGATTGCGCGTGGGATTGTCGATCACGACATCCCACGTACCACTCTTCAACCCATCGTGGCCGCCGGCCACGTTGCGATCACCGATGATGCGCGCGACGTTCGGAAACAGCGTGGCGTTCGTCTTGCCGCGATTGAACAGCGTGACCTTGTGCTTCCGGGCCAGCGCGTACTCCACCTGATTGGGCCCGATGAAACCGGTACCGCCGAGAATGAGAATGCGCAGCGGTTTCGGCTGCGTGTTTCCCGCTTCGGGGCGATACGCCAGCGGGCGCACGCTATCGGCGATGAGCGCCTCGGCAGCGGCTGGCAGTCCAATCCCAACCGCGCCACCCAGCAGCGCGGAGTGCTTCAGGAAAGTGCGGCGATCGTGGCTCATTGGCGGCGTCCGTCGAGTTGCTGAATGGTCTTTGTGGAGGCGGGACGCGACTTGCGTAGCAGCGCCGAAATAGTCTCGGCACCCTTCAGCGCACGCAGTACGTTCTCGCTGGCGAGACCCTTGAGTTCCGTATCGGTCCAGCCACGCTTCAGCAGTTCCGCAAACAGCGTGGGATACGTCGAGACATCTTCGAGGCCCTGCACGGTTTCCGTGATGCCGTCGAAATCTCCGCCGATACCTACATGCGCGGCGCCCGCGATCTGCTTGATGTGATCGAGATGGTCGGCCACATCGGCAATCGTCGCGATCGGCGTAGGGTGCGTTTCACGCCACGCGGCCACCGCCTTGAACTGCGCATCGTTGTCGTTCGGGAAGCGCTTGGCGATGGAGTCGCGCACGGCCGTGACCTGCACGCCGTAGTTCGCGACCGCCTGCGACACGAACCCCGGCACGAATGTCATCATCACCACCCCGCCGTTCTTCGGCAGGCGCGCGAGAATGGAATCGGGCACGTTGCGCGGCACATCGGTGATACCACGGGCCGCTGCATGCGACCAGATCACCGGGGCCTCGGTCACGGAAAGTGCCTGACTCATCACCGCCGGCGACGTGTGCGCCAGATCGACCAGCATGCCCAGCCGGTTCATCTCGCGCACCACTTCCTTACCGAACGCGGTGAGTCCCTTGTTGCGCGGTACGTCGTTGGCGGCGTCTGCCCAGTCGAGCGTCACGTTGTGCGTGAGCGTCATGTAGCGCGCGCCGAGCTCGTAGTAGGAGCGGAGCGCACCCAGCGAATTCTCGATCGCGTGTCCGCCTTCCATGCCCAGCAGTGAGCCGATCTTGCCCTGTCCATACGCCGCACGTACGTCGGCAGCGGTGAACGCCGGCACGAACACATCGGGATAACGCGCGATCACGCGCTTGGCGATGTCGATCTGCTCGAGCTGAATGCGCGCGTAGCCGGAGTCGCGTACCTCGCCGGGGATGTACACCGACCAGAACTGTCCGCCCACCATGCCTTTACGCAGACGCGAAATGTCAGTCATACCCGCCGTCTTGCGTCGGAGATCGTACGCCACGACATCGAGTGGATCCTTCGCCGCTTCGCGCATCGCCCACGGAAGGTCGTTGTGTCCGTCCACCAGCGGCGTGTTGCGCAGCAGCTTGCGCACGTACGCCAGGCGCGCCTCGAGCGACGCATCCTTCATCGACACGGCCGCAGCCGGCGCTTTTGCAGCAGCCTGCGCCATGGCAAACGTTGGCGTCGTCACCGCCAACCCAAATCTCAATACCCAGAACCCACAACCGCTTTTCAGCATCCCAGTCGCTCCAGATAGTGCGGCAACATCTTACGCCACCACGGCCAGTCATGGTTCACGTCGGGCCCCCACAAGTCGAAGATATGTCCGATCTGCTTTTGGTCGAGGAGATCGTGGAAGGTGCGCGTCATCTCGGGCTTCTCGTACGCGCCTTGTCCGGAAACGAGAGCAATGTTCGCGTGATGACGTAGCAGGTCGAGCGATCCGCCCTCCATGTTCGCCACGTACCACATCGGATTGTTGAAGTAGCAATCGTCGTCGCTGTAGCCCTTCAAGTAGCTCGGCGCGAGGTCGAAGAAGCCACTCATGCCGACCAGACCGCCGAACAGATCGGGGCGACGGAAGAACGCGTTTGCGGCGTGAAAGCATCCGAAGCTCGCACCGGTCGTGATCGCGCGCGCCTGTCCGTCGCCGCACACGTGACGGATGAACGGCACGACTTCGTCTTCGATATAGTGCGAATACAGCGCCTGACGCCGACCGGCCTCCGGCACCGGCAAGCTGCGGTCCATCCACGCCAGCTTATTGATGCTGTCGATCGAAAAGACGCGGATGCGTCCCTGTATGAGAAAAGGCTCGATCGCCTTGATCAACCAGAAGCGTTCATTCTCCAGGAAGTCAGCGGCAGCCGTCGGGAAGAGCAGGATGGGCTGGCCACGCCAGCCATATGACACGATCGGCATTTCCAGACCGAGCGCGGGGCTGCGCCAACGATCGATCCGCTTGGGCAACGAGGGGTCGACGAACTGTGGTGACATGAGGGGGAAAGCTCACCTCTGTGCCGCACCGGGGCCAGTGCGGCGCGCACGGACCGTTGCCGTTCAGTGACCGTTCCGTGGTCATTCGTCCGCCGGTTCGGTACCGTGGCCTCTCGAGTTCATGAGTCCGAGCAATCGGCGTCGGACCTCACCGACCACTGGAGGCCTCATGCTCGCTCGCGCTTTTGACGCGTCGAACTCCCCCTTACCTATTGCCGGTTGGCGACCAGCAGGCGGCCGTCGCCCCTCTCGAGGCGGACGTCTTCCCGCACCACGTCGATGGCATTCCGCCCGGAATCGTCGAGACCGGCAAGTATGTGCTCCGCTTCGCCTGGTCCCGCCTGGACTTGCATGCCGTCCAGTCCTTGCGATACCGCGTGTTCTGCGCCGAACTGGGGGGAAGGGTGTGGCCAGACGGACGCCACGCCAACCGCCCACGCGCGTGAAGCCGACGACCGGGATCCCTGGTTTCACCACCTCATGATTTGCGAGCCCAGCACAGGTGCCGTCGTCGGCACCTATCGCCTGCAAACGGCCATCATGGCCGCCACGCGGCATGGCTTCTACAGCGCCACCCTGTTCGAACTGGGCGCCGTGCCGGGAACCGTGCTGGCGGGCGCCGTCGAAATCGGCCGGGCCTGCGTCGATCCGGCGCACCGCTCGGGTCGCGTGCTCCGACTCCTGTGGAAGGGCATCGCGCGCTATCTGCAATGGAACGACAAGCGCTACCTGTTCGGCTGCTGCTCGCTGTCTGGCGTCTCCCCCGAACCGGCCCTCGAGGCCTGGCGGGCTCTGCACGCGCGGCCCGCACTGCATCATCAGATTCTCGTGCGTCCGCGTCCCGCCGCCCGGGCGTTGTCCGATGACGGTCGCGTCCGACCCGTGATCGACGCCACGGCGCTCACGGCGGCCCTACCTCCGTTGTTCGAAGGCTACCTGTCGCTCGGGGCCAAAGTCTGTGGCGCGCCCGCGCTGGATCATGCCTTCGGGACCACCGACTTTCTCGTCTTGCTCGACGTCCACGACATGGATGCGCGGAGCTACGCGTCGCTCTTCGGGTGATGTCATCCCGAAGGGCGAACGCCGTTCATGGTATGGTGCGTTTCGGCGTCCGTTGGCTGTGCCGCCTCGTGCTGAGGCTGCTGCGCATCGAGGTGCGCACGGTCGGCGACCTCCCGCTCGGCCCAGCGTTGCTCGTCGCGAATCATCTCTCATGGATCGACATCGTAGCCCTAGGAGCACACTTCGAGTGCAGCTTCGTGGCGAAGGACGATGTACGCGACTGGCCGTTGGTTGGTATGCTCGGCGAGGCACTTGGCGTCATCTGGATCGACCGCCGCCAAAAACGCGACCTGCGACGGGCCGTCACGGTGCTCAGTGCTTCGTTGCAGCAGGGCGCCCGCGTGGTGCTCTTTCCGGAAGGCACGACGACCAACGGTCGCCAAACCCTGCCCTTTCGCTCGTCGCTGCTTGAAGCGGCGGTGATCGCCGGTGTGCCCGTTGTACCAGTTGCGCTCGCGGCATTTGCGGCCGACGGGCAGGGTGAAACACTCTGCTGGGTTGGTGACGAAACGTTACTGGCGCATTTGCCACGCGTGATCGCTCTGCGACAGGCCACCTCCGAGATGCGGGTGCTCGCGCCCTTGGCGGCGGGGCCGAGCCGAAAAGTGCAAAGCGTGAGGGCTCGCGCGGCCATTACCGCGAACAGGATGCCGTTTGGAAACGGCACGGAGCGCTGTGGAGCGAACGAGGCCCAAGCAGTCTGCCTGCTTGGGCCTCGGATTTCTCACCCGACCGCTTGAGCTTTCGGTACGCCGATCGTCCATCCATCAGAGCCTTTCTTGACCAAGATCTGAACGTTGTGGTTCACAAACCGTTCGGACCGCGTCGCTTTCGGCGAAGGGTTTCCAAGAGAGATAATGCTTACCCAGAGCGTGACGGAGTTGGCGTCGATGATGTCCAGTACTCCGACACGAACGTACGGGCGATTCCCGCGGGAGGTGCAATCTGCGGAGATCCGAGGTGGAACATCCTTTGCTGGGCAGTCAAAGGCGGCATCACGAACGCCCGAAATCAGTGGTCGCCCAACATCAACTCGACCGAGTTCTACTCCCGCATACCGCCGCTCTCCGTTGCCGGAAGCAAGATTCACCGTCGCTGTGTCGAAGACAATTGCGCTGTCAGCCGCAATGTCGCGATTCCCTACCCGCGCGTTTGCCAGCGCAGTTCGCACCGCCTGCTGAACTATTTGCTGAACGTCGCGGTCGGTGAGCGTGGACTGAGCCCGTAGGCCTGGGGGGAGTAGCCATACCACCGTCAAGATTGCGAGACAGCGCCGGATTCTAATGAGGCGAATCCATTGCAGACCCCCTGTATGCGGTTGGACCGTCCAGTGACATGTCCTGGATTATCCTCTCCAGCGTGATGATACTCCTCGTGTGCCAAGAGACCGGCGAGCTGTGACTCCGTTGCCGAAAGAGCACTACCCATAACGTAGGTGTGGTTATCGTTTAGCCCCCAGCCGCTGTAGAACCCACCGTTCGGGAACTCGTCCATCATCACGTAAGCATCGTTGCTGCCCGCTATCGTTGGGTCGCCTGCGGCGAAACCATACCCAGTGTTCGAGGGTGCATCGTATCGAAGACGCGCCATGTTCCCGACCGTCTTGCAGGCGTCATCTTGGTGATTCGTGAGCCTGTTGATCGCCGCGTCTATCTGATTGCTAGCACCTACACCCAAAGTGTAATCCATATCAGTAGCGTCCCAACGTTTTGGATTAGAACGGTGTAAGTGGTTGATTTACTTGGGGAACGGAGTCGTTTTGTCTGGTCTCGACGTGAACGACGAGGCGCTGCATATCGGTCTTTTGCGCGGAGGCGCGCGGGATCGTCCTGCACCGAAGCACAGCCACAACAGGCGTGGTGGTTCGCCGCGCTCTTGTCCGTCGGCACGATGCCCATTCCCATCATTGTGCTGTTCTTCGCGTCGCGTCGCGTCGCGTCGCGTGCTCCGCGTG
>NZ_JBDNFF010000246.1:0-10253 GCF_041689975.1 Gemmatimonas sp. | reverse complement strand
TCTCATGCTGCGCGACGTGAACCAGAATTACCTGTCGCCGTTGCAGCCCGTGTATCCGTCGATGCGCCTCGGAAGTCAGGGCGACGCGCCGAAAGCACAGTGCGTGACGTGCCACAACGGTGTCTACAAGCCGCTGTACGGCGCGCAGATGGTGAAGGATTACCCTGCCCTCTGGGGGCGGCCGGATTGGAACGGCGTGCCTTTCAAGGGAGTAGGTACCATGGTCGTCGACACCGCCTCGAAGGCGCCTGCGGGGATTGTGACCACCGTGAAGAAGTCCGCCGCACTTCCTGCCGCATCCACCACCGGTGTACCGGTCGGCGGATCGGCGAGCGGAACGCGCTAGCGGTTCTTCCCGCATTTCTCGAATGCTGCGCAACGGGCCACCGGCCCACCGCGCGGCACCCCCGTGGCGCTCCGGCGTCACGGGGTCTTGCGTTCAAAGACCTTAGCCCTCAAGAGCGCGGGATCAATTCTCACGAGCTAGGCGTACGCCTTGCAGCGTCGCGCACCGATGCGTGTTTCGCCCGTGCGGGCCATTGGCCCGTCGATCTTCCCTCTTCCCCACCGCGCACGTGTCTACCCGCCGCCTTCCGGTCTACATCATGGCCGACGTCTCCGGCTCGATGCAGGGTACGCCGATCGAGTCCGTCAAATCGGGCATCCGTCAGCTCCATCGCGACCTCATGGGAGATCCACAGGCCATCGAAAGCGCCTACCTCTCCGTGCTCACGTTCGCGAATAGCGCGCAACAATTAGTGCCGCTGACCGAAGTGGCCGCCTTCAATCCGCCCGATTTGTCGGCCAGCGGGAACACCCACTTCGGCGACGGATTACGGCTCCTGCTCGAGGTGTTCGATCGCGAACTCGTGCGCACCACCGCCGAGGTGAAAGGCGATTGGCGACCGTTGGTGTTCATCCTCTCCGATGGCGCACCGACCGACACGGAGTGGCCCATCTACGCGCAGCAGCTGCGCGAGCGGCGACCCGCCAACATCATTGCCGTGGCGTGCGGTGATCAGGCGGATACCCAGGTGCTCAAGCAGGTGACGGAAAGCGTGATCCAGATGCAGGACATGTCGCCCGACGCGTTCAAGGCGTTCTTTCGCTTCGTGTCAGCCTCGGTGAAGCAGACGAGTGCCAAGGTCGGCGCGCTGTCCGACGGCGCCGGCATCACGCTGCCGCCGCCGCCGCCCGGCATCACGATCGTTCCCTGAGTCGTGACCACACCAGAAGTGTCGAACGGCGACCTTGGGGCATCAGTCGTCGATTCCGCAGCGCCGCCAAGCGACACCAGGACGCCGCGCGCTACGTGGACAGAGAAGCCTCCAGAAGGCCCGTGGTGCCCCGAGAGCTGGCTGGGGTACCTGGATAGTGTTGCACCCGGCTTGTGCCCGCCGGACGGCCTCCACGCGCCCATGGAGGCCGCCGGCACGCGCACGGCGGCGGGCCCGTGGTCGCTGGTGGTGGCCTCGCGGCGAGGACGCCTGCACGCGCATCGGGGCGAGCACCGCGAGGATGCGGGCACCGTCCTCACCTTCGCCGGCGGATGGTGCGCCGCGGTGGCCGACGGCGCGGGCTCCGCGACATGGAGCCGCTTGGGTGCGGCGATCGCCACCCATGCCGCGACGCACGCCACGCGCGAGGCGCTGCAGCATGGAGCTGCGCCCGCGTCGGCCGTCGGTCCAGCGCTGCAGCGCGCCGGCCGCGAAGCCAACGCGGCCATGCGACGCTTCGCCGAACTCGCCGGACTGTCGTTGCGTGACTTGCGGACCACCCTGTTGTTGGTGGCGTCACACGCGGGGGCGCTCGCGTCCGTCCAGGTCGGAGACGGTGCCATCGCGCTCGTCACGCACGAAGGGGATGTCATATTGCCGCACGCCGGTGACGCCGGTGAGTTCTCGGGCGAAGTCACCCACTTTCTCCCCGACGACGGTGCCGTCGAGCGGCTTGGGCTATCGTTCGCGGTGCGATCGCTCGATGGCGTGCAGGCGATCGTCGCGGCCAGCGACGGCGTCGAAGATCCGTGGTATCCGTTCGCCCGTCACGCGACGGCGCTCGTCTCGCAATTGCAGGACGGCGTCACGGATGCCAATGCCGCAGCGGCCGGTGTGACGCAGCCGCTGCGCGGCAACGTGCTCCGTGCACCCGATCCGGTGCGCACGCTGCTCGAGTGGCTCGCTTTCGAGAAGCGCGGCGAGAACGACGACCGAACGCTGTTCGTCGCATGGGAATCGTCGCCGTCCGCCTGACCGATGGGCGTGTCCTCCAGATCGAGGACGAGCCCGTCGGCACCGGCGCGGAGAAGCGCGTCTTTCTCACGCGCGACCGTCAGTACGCCGTGGGATTCTTCTATGGGCACCTCTCGGATCGCCGCGAGCGCGTCGATCGTTTGACGCGCATCCTGACGACGTACAATCCGACGCTCGCCACGAACGGCGCGTACTGGCTGCCGTACTTCTGTTGGCCGGTCGGCATGGTCGATGGCCCGCACGCCGTCCCCCTCGATTTCGCACGACGGCAGCAACTCGTCTGGCCGCCGCTCGCCGTCGTCATACCCGCCTACAAGCCGTCGTTCTACTTCACCGATCGTTTCGGCCAGCGTCAGGAGAAGGAGGTCCGCTGGTTCTCCGGCGGCAAGGCGTCCAGGCTCGTCCCCCTCGCGGAGACGGGGAGTCTTCTCACGCGCCTCCAGATTGGCGTGCGACTCGCGCGCGCCGTGCGACGACTGCACATGGCGGGGCTCGCGCACGCCGACCTATCGAACAAGAACGTATTGGTCGATCCGAAAGGTGGCGAAGCGTGCATCATCGATATCGACTCGCTCGTCGTGCCCGGCGTCGCGCCGCCATCCGTACTCGGCACGCCCGGCTACATCGCGCCCGAAGTGCTGGCCGGCAAGGCCCAACCGTCCATCGCGACCGACAAGCACGCGCTTGCCGTGCTGCTGTACGAGTTGCTCCTGCAGCGTCACCCGCTGCGAGGGAAGCGGGTCAACAGCACGCGGTCGGCCGAGGAGGACGAGCACCTGTCGATGGGAGCGAAGGCGTTGTTCGTCGAACATCCCACGGACCGACGCAATCCCCCGTCGGAGCCGATCACAGTGCCGTTCACGCGCCTCGGTCCGTATCTCGCGCGCTGCTTCACGCAAACGTTCGTCGATGGCTTGCATGCGCCGCCGCGTCGCGCAGACGCCGCGGAGTGGGAGCTTGCGTTGTACCGCACGCTACAGCTGCTGCACCCGATGGCCTCCGGCCAATGGACGGTGATCGGTCCGGGACTCCCCATGACGTCGATGCGTGGCGATGAACGCGTGGCCGGCCCTGTCATCGTGGCGCGGAACCTGCGCGACACGGGTGCGGCCCTGATCGACGAGGGCGATGTCCTTGTGCTCTGGCATCATCTGGCGCTGCATGATTGGCACCTGCGCGTCGGCGTGCTCCCCAATGAACGCGCGGTACGTGACGCACGTGGCTATGTGGCCCAGCACGCCGGGAAGTGGTGGCTCGTGAACACCAGTGAGACCGATTGGCACGTGATCGACGGACCGACCATCGGGCGCAACGCATCGCTCGAGTGCACGCCGGGCACTACGGTTCGTATCGGCGACGAACGCCCCGCGCGCGTCCTGCGGTTCGACCTGTTGCACTGAAGCGTGACCGTGCCGGCAGAATACGATCTCTTCGCGCGCGCGACGACGGCGTTCCGCACGACGTACCGCGCGCACGAGGCGCTGTTCGCTTCTGCCCCGGATCAGTTCCGCAACCTTGTGCTCGATCAGTGCGGCAGCGATCACCGACCACTTGTCGAGTTGCTCCTCTCGCTCGGCCCGCTGGTGTGCGCCCGACTCGCCGATCCAGAGCCTTCTACGCCGTGGCACGTGCGACGCGCTCCCGTGGTGCACCATATCGTCGCCACCCGATATCTCCAGCCTGAGGTGGCACGTTGGGTAGTCGACGCGTGGGGTGCCGCCCTACAGATCGCACCCGAACGGGTCGATCGGCCCACCGTTGATCGGCCCGAGCTCGTGACCGATCCGGCGCCCGTACGTCTCGAGGTGGTTGCCGGTACCCGGATGCCGACAACAATCGGTGCGCGAAAGGCCTCCTCCCCCACGTCGCCGAGCTCACCCGGTCGGCCACAGCCTCCATCGTGGGCCGGCGGGCCTGGTCACCTCCGGATTGGCGCACGCGGAGCTGCCAACCCCACCGGCCAGACAACCCACCCTGCCAGTACTCCCCGATGGCGTACGTCTGGACCGCCGCTCAATGCGTTGATGGTCGCGCAGGCACGCCGCGTCGAGCGTATCTGGTTAGCGGTGATGGCATGTACGCTGCTCGGTGTGTTCGTGGCTGCCGCCTTCGGCATCGCGAACCGCAAGGCGGCCGCAATAGCAGAGGCATCGGTGCTCCCGGCGGTCCCGGCCGGCTCCTCGCCCGATGCCATCGCCCGCGCCTCGGTCAGTCCCATGGCACCACTCCCGGCGGCAGTGGCCGTTACACCCATAGCGGCAGCGTCCGCCGCGGGGCGTTCTGCCCCAACCATGGCGATCGCGGCGCCGGCGCCGGGTGAGGGAGCGCAACTCATTTCGGCAGGACTTGGTGGCCATTATCGCGTGGCGCTGCGAGTGCGCTCCGTCTCCGGCACTCCCAGCTGTTCCCAGGTCGCCGACGCCCTCGCACAAGGCCGCACGTCCATCGAGGTGATCGCGCACACGCCGGGAACGCTTTCGTTCTCGATTGCGTCCCGTAATGTGGAGGGGAGGTTATCGCCGGATGGGCACTTCGAGTCCGGAATACGAACGGGCACGACGGATGGCGTCCGATGGAGCTTTCGCATGACGGGACAGTTCACGACCGCAGGGCTCGTTGGCGAGACGCAGACAACCACCGAGGCGATCATTCGATGGAGACGCACGCAATCATGCCTCACGATGGCGGACCTCGTCGCTGAGCGCCTTCGCCCGTGAATGACTTCGTCGATCCGCGGGTGCGCGTCCGCGGGGCGCTGCGGCGGCTCCTTCGCGAAGGGGAGCCCGCCTGGGACGATGAGTCGCTGGCGAGGTTTCGCAATCGACTCCTGGACGAGACGGGCAGTGATGCCCGCCCGTTGGCGGAGTTGCTGCTCGAGGCGGTGCGACGCGGGATCCGACAGCAGCTGTCTGATCTGGCGTCGGAGCCCGCGCGCTGGGACACCGTCGTCTCGCCGTTCATTCTGCGCTGGTCTGCGGAACGTTTCGTTCAGCCCGAGATGGCCCGCTGGGCGGTCGAGTGTTGGGGATTGTCCTTCGGCGTTATCCGCGACGACCAGGTGATGATCGCGCCGGCGGCGCGGGCGGCAGGGACGACCGCATCGGTCCCGCGTATCGCGACCTCGGAGCGAACGCCGCCGCCGGCGCGCAGTGCGATTTCTGCGGTAGCGTCCGCCCCCCGCCGTGGGATGCCGCCCACGCCGATCATCGCGCCGAGGAGTCGATCCGGTGCGTCGTCCATGGCGAGACCGCAGTCACGATCGATGGCTGCACCGGCGCGCCCGAGCACGGCGCAATCAATCAATTGGTTCCCATCACTCAGCACACGCATGGCGTACGGAATCGCGTGGCTAGCCGCCGCGTCGTACGTGTTCTTCATCGTGACCATCGGCCTCGGGATGCGGAAATCGCGCAAGGCTGAAGAGGCGGCCGCAGCCGCGGCGGCGGCGGTGAGTCCGGTGTCGAAGCCGGCGCCGTCTGAGGTCGTGAACTCGGCGAGTTCACCTATTGGCCTCCCCACCAGGATCGCGACCAGCATCTCGGGCGTTCCGTCTTCTCGTCTCGACGATGCCACGCGTATGCTCGTGGTCGAGCCCGTGCGGCGAGCTGAGGGGGCAGCGGTTCTCCCGTCGGCAACGGCACTTACGAAACCGAAGGTTGCTCCCGCGACCTTCGACCGGATCGAGCTCGTGAATGGCACACGCATGTCCGGAAGGGTGGACGTGATCAGGGCCGGCGTCGTCGTGTTCCGCGACGGGCAGACCGGACTTCGTCACGAGTTTCGAAAGGACAGCATCGAAGTGATCATCACCGAGTTCGGCACGTCGGTGCGCTTCCGGTCGCCGGCGATGACTTCACGTGCCGACGACGGTGCGTCTCGCGGAGCATACAACTCGGCCACACGATCCAGCGGTTCGTCCGTTCGGCGGCGCGGCGTCGGCGGCCGGTACTTGGTGCGTTACGACGCTGCGACGTCCCTCGGATCGCGCGAATGCGGGTCGGTCTGGACACGTTCCCCGGGTGCGACCGATCAGGCCTTGGCGACACACATTCCTGACGCCGACACACTGCTTCTCGCATTCGTCGGCGGCCAGAACTTTCCCGCCAACGTCGACGCCGACGGGAACTTCGCCTCAACGTCGCGCATCGTGCCCGATCAGGCTCGCACAAGCACTGCCCTCGTCACGCGCCTTACCGGTCGATTCACGAACGAGGGAACGCTCTCGCTCACTGTGAGCATCGTCTACTTCCGACGGATGCGCGCCGGTGCCGACCTAGCCTGCACCGTACAGGTCAATGCCTCCGGCGTTCGCCAGGACGCGCGCTGACCCGCTACGCCCGTTGCCGGCTACCTGTTCAGGGAGTGCCCACCGACTGCGGCGACGGCCCGAGCACCAACAGTTGGTCGAACGCCTCGATCTGCGTCGGTCCGAAACTCGTGATGGTAACTTGTTGCGTAGTGGCCGGGTCATGCAGAACGAGCCGCCCGTCAGTGTAGCGCACCAGCCGGAAGGGCTGCGTTCGACCGATTCCCGCCAACGAGCGTTCGCGCGTCAAGGCACGCAGAGCGCCTCTCAGGAATCCGTTGGAGGCTGGCGGGAGGTTCGCCGCGACCGCATGGGTCTGCGCGTCCTCGACGAGAATGCCACCATCCTTCAAATCGGTGAAAGTCAGTTGGCGCTCCGCCAGGACCACCGACGGCGTCTCACGAAAGGCGCCGAAGCCGAAAAAACGCGCCGAAATGGCGAGAATGAAGACGACGACAACGAGCGCACCAGCCATGTACAGAGCGGGCTTTGGTACATGCATCGCCTCTGGAGCCCCGGGGCGCGCCCCAGGTTCCGGCTCGAAATGAATAGGTCCGTTCATAGCGTGTGCTGGGCGCTGGAAGTCAGGGTACGATCTACGCGACTACGCGCCGACGGGATGGCCGAGGGCGCCGACGCCCAGCGTTGGCTCGTGCGCGGCGATGCGCTCGAAGCGCGGTTGCTGATCCGAGGATGGTGCGGCAATAGCGGATGCGAGGATCGCTCCAACCGCCTTCGCATCGATAAGCCCACGCAACAACGGTTGCGGGTGGTTGATCTTCCACACTCGACAATGCGGCCACAACGCAATGTACGCGAGCCGATGCTCTTTCTGCGGCGTCAGCAAGATCTGTCCTGTTCCGTCCTTGAAGACGGCGATCCCCGCCGACTGGAGTCGGCTGAACGGCAGGTTGATCGACATCGGAACGACCATGCCGATCTTCAACACAATGCGCTTGTTGGTGATGGCGTACCACGTGGTGCGCGCCGTCACGCGAGCGAGCGTTTCCAGGATGACCAAGACGATCACCGAGAGTCCGATGGGCACACCCAGACCGGCAAAAAACGCCGACGAACCGAAGGTCTCCGTGGTATCGGCCATCCACCACGCGAGCATACCGGCGAAATACAACGCGATCAAGCGGCGATGATAGACATGGGTCGCCACCGCACCTGGGGCGGGCGCGCCCTCCCACAGGACGTGTTCTCCGGCGGGCAACGGGTGCGGCACGCCGCGGATGTACGCGGCAGGTGCCGCACCGTTTTCGGTCATATGAGCGGCTCGCTCCGACTCGCCGTTGCGTACAGGTGACCACCGGCATAGTACGCCATCACCTTGTCCTCCTCGAGCAGGGTAATTTGGTCGTCACGCGTGATGGCCGGCACGTCTGCGAACTGCGCAGCGGTGATGGCCCGCACCAAGAGGCGATCATTGCCCCACAGCCCGAAATTCGGCCACTGCACGTATCCGGCGGGGAGCATGACACGACGCTCGCTTCCCGTAAGCTGCACTTCGTAATAACGCACCTGCGGTTCGGAGCGATCCACCCAAAGCTCGAGCACCGTTCCGGCGATCGCCTTATCGAGTGCGTAGACCGGAAGCCCGCGCGGGTCAGGATCGCCTTTCGCTACGGTGAACGTCGGATCAAGCCGCATCGGGACAATTTTCGCCGCTCCGTGGAAGGTGCGATCGGGCACGTCGGCGCGATTGGCCCAGGATCCCGGACCCACGCCTGCCAGCATTGGATTGCCCGTTGGCACCAGTGGGGAGCCGTTGTAATTGTCGACGGGCACCGCGTTGATCTCAGTCATCAGTGTGAACCCTCGCCGTCATGCGGACGATGAATGAAGGTCTTGGGGCCTGCCCCCTTCGGCCACCCTTCTCGGGGGCCCTGCGGGGACTCGAGAGGATACCCTTCGCGCTTATCTTGACGCCGGATATAAATGATGAGCCCCGCGAAGAAGATCCAGAACGCGTACAGGGTGATCTGCGCACCGTCGATATACTGCATCACAAGAACTCCGGCGTTGAAGGGTGGTCAAGCAGGGATGTCAGCCAGCCCGAACGGACGTAGGCTGCGGTCACGCACGGCCTGACCGGCGGCGCGACGGGCGACGAGGGGGCCAAGGGCTACCAAGGTGGCGAACAACACGAGAATTTCCATGTGATACACTACCGAATACGGTACAGATGGCAAGTTGAGTCCGGGACTCAGCGCGCCGCGCTGTACCAAGTTCGACAACCAGTCCTTCATCACGCCACTGAGCGCAAATGAAAGGCCTTCGGCGGTGGCGAACACGGCACCCCACGCGCCCAACGCGATGCCGTGCTGGGAGGCGTCCCGCATGTCCATCGCGAAACACAGGGTCCCGACGCCGAAGAAGCCCTCGCCGAAGCCGATCAGCGCAACTCCGACGCGAAACAGCAGCGGTGACTCGAGCGGACTGGCGAAGACGATCATGGCGAAGCCCGCGATGCCGACCAGCACTCCAAGCGCGGCCAACCGAATGGGATCGTGATGCCGGCGGAGCATCGCCGCCGAGAGCCCGAAGGCGATGATGGCGCCGAACGCCATGATGCCGGTGAGCAACGTCGTCTCGGATACCGTGAGCCCCAGGATCTCACCGCCGTAGGGCTCGAGGAGCACATCCTGCAAGTTGAAGGCGAAGAATCCGAGTCCGGATGCGACGAGCAGCCGCACCGCTTGCCCGCCCGCCGAGAAGGTCCGCCAAGCCTCGCGGAACATCGGTCGGCGTTCCCCCTTTTGGTACTCGACGACGCCACGCTGCAGGGCTTCCTGCTTCCAGAGCGAGATCAGATTCACGACGATCGTGAACAGCGCCGTTCCCTGAATGACCTGGATAAGTTTGAACGGGGAGAAGTCGCGCAGCGCCGACTCGAGAATGAGCGCGCTTACGAGCGTGCCAAGCAGCATCATGAGGTACATGAGCGCGATGACTCGCGGCCGCTTGTCTTCGCTCACAATGTCGGTGGCGAGCGCGAGGCCCGCCGTTTGCGTTGTGTGCGCGCCCGCACCCACCAACAGGAAGGCCACCGCGGTACCCGCGTAGCCAGTCCACCACGGGCCCACGCGCGGTCCGTCGGACAACACCAGCAGCGCGAAGGGCATGATGGTGAGCCCCGCGAACTGCAGAAGCGTGCCGCCCCACAGGTAGGGAATCCGCCGCCATCCCAGGATGCTGCGATGCGTGTCGGACCGAAACCCGATCAGCGCGCGGAACGGCGCCACGAGAAGCGGAATTGCCAGCATGATCGCCACCAACGATGCCGGCACCTTCAGCTCGAGGATCATGACCCGGTTCATCGTGCCGACGAACAGCGTCTGCACCATCCCCACCGATAACTGGAAGAGCGACAAGCGCAGCAGCCGACTGAGCGGCATTTCCGCCGTCGCCACATCGGCGAACGGCAGGAAACCCGTGCCCAAGCGCTGCCACCTACGAACGGAGCGGGAGGACGTCTTCACCGACGGTTCAAGCATCGAAACTCACCAGACCGGCTGCATGCGCACGTCCGCCGGCAATGCCTGCTTGTGCGCCGGCTGCAGGAACAACCGGAGGAAGATGAGCGCATTGGCGGCTTTGAGCGCCGTCACCTTGATCGTCGAGACGATACCGCCCCGCGCTTCCGCCTTGCGCATCGCGTCGGTGTTCTGCCACATGCGACCGAGCAG
>NZ_JBDNFF010000245.1:0-8197 GCF_041689975.1 Gemmatimonas sp. | reverse complement strand
GATTGGAACGGTATAAGTGGTTGATTTTCCTGGGGAACGGCGTCGTTTGGTCTGGTCTCGACTTGAACGCCGAGGCGCTCGATGTCGGTCTTTTGCACGGAGGCGCGCGGGACTGTCCTGCATCGAAGAACAGCCACGACAGCATTGATGGTTCGCCGCGCCCCCGTCCGTCGGCACGATTCCCATTTCCTTCATTGTGCTGTTCTTCGCGTCTCTTCGCGTGCTTCGCGTGCTCCGCGTGCTTCGCGAGCCTCGCGCGAACCAGCTGGCTCTCCGACCGCTCCGATGCAGCCGCACGCACCGCAGTTCGCGCGAAGTCCGCGAAGATCGCGAAGGCCCGCGAAGAAAACGCACCTCGGGATCGCGAAGCAAGGTCTACCACTTGACCGGCAGAGCATGTAACGAAATGCTACAGATCCCGAGTGTGGCCCTGTTCGAGCAAGTCCCGCTCCATCAACTGCTTACGCCACAACCCAGTCATTCAGACGCTGATCTCGAGGCCATTCCATTCGTTCTCCTCTAAAAAACGTTGGGACACTACTGGTGTTGACCGCATACGGGTGCTCGGCGCCTCTGCGTCTCCGCGAGATCAGTTCGAAAGCCCTCTAGATGTAGTCAGTCGGAAGGCGACGTCATCATGGTTACTGACCGAGCACGATCGCGAATATCAACGGCGCCACGATGCTCGCGTCGCTCTCGATGATGTACTTCGGCGTCTCGATGCCGAGTTTGCCCCATGTGATCTTCTCGTTCGGCACCGCGCCCGAGTACGAACCGTACGACGTCGTCGAATCGCTGATCTGACAGAAGTAGCCCCACAACGGTACTTCAGTGCGCTGCAGGTCCTGATGCAACATCGGGACGACGCAGATCGGGAAGTCCCCGGCGATACCGCCGCCGATCTGAAAAAAGCCCATCGACGCGTCCTTCGTGACTTCGGTGTAATGGTCGGCCAGATACATCATGTACTGAATGCCGCCCTTCACCGTGTGCACGTTCTTGATGTTGCCGGTGATGACGTGCGACGCGAAGATGTTGCCCGTCGTCGAGTCTTCCCAGCCCGGCACGATGATCGGCAGGTTCTTCTGCGCGGCGGCCAGCATCCACGAGTTCTTCGGATCGATCTGGTAGAACTGCTCGAGTTTACCGCCGAGGAGAATGCGGTACATGAACTCGTGCGGGAAGTAGCTCTCGCCGCCCTGATCGGCGGTGGTCCATTCGTCGAGAATCGCCTTCTCGATCCGACGGATCGCTTCCGCTTCCGGAATGCAGGTGTCCGTCACGCGATTGAAGTGCTTCTCGAGCAACTGCTGCTCGTCTTGCGGCGTGAGATCGCGATAATTCGGTACGCGCTCGTAGTGATCGTGCGCGACCAGATTGTAGATGTCTTCTTCGAGATTCGCGCCCGTGCACGTGATCGCGTGCACTTTGTCCTGCCGGATCATTTCGGCCAACGACAGCCCCAACTCCGCCGTGCTCATCGCACCGGCAAGTGTGACCATCATCTTGTTGCCGGCTTCGAGATGGCGCACGTAACCATCGGCGGCATCGATGAGAGCGGCCGCATTGAAGTGGCGGTAGTGATGACGGAGAAACGCCGTGACGGGCGCGGACGTGGACTGGGCCATGAGATGAACGACTCTGTTCGGAATGGGACAGCGACGACCGGAGGCGGACGGCGCCGACGGGAATCTAATCGGCCCCGGTCGTGTCGCGGTCGCGGGCCTCATCCGGGCGCTCGCCGGATCGCCCGCTCCGACGGAGCCCCAACCAAGCCGCGCCGACGCCGAAAGCGACCACGACCACGCCCGAGCCGGACGTTGCCGCGCCGGCGGCAATGATCACGCACAACAGCGCGGCGACGCGCATGCCGACGCCCTCTTCACGCGGCGGCGGCAGGTAAGCGCCGGCGGCCGGAGCCGCACCCCAGCCTCGACCGTCCGTCTCGATCGCGCCACCTGACGCCCTGATGGGCGTCACTCGACTCGACATCACCTGACTCGGCGTGGCCATGCTCGGCGTGGCGTGACCCGGTGTCAATTCGCGAGGATGCTCGATCCAACCGTTGAGTGTGCGCTCAAACGTTCGATCAGGCGAACGCTCCTCGAGCAGTGCGAGGCCAAGTCGCACCGGAATGAGCGGTCCCTTCGCCGGCTCGCCCTGCACCGGCGCCTCATACTCCCCACTCACAAGTGGCATGACCCGCAGTTCGCGTTCGTGTTGCGGTGACGTCTCGACGGTGAAGTGCGCACACGCCGCCAACAGACGCCGCTGCGCGTCGGGGATGCTCGCCCCGAGGCGACGGAGCACTCGCGCGGCGTCATCGAACCGCTCGGTCTGCATCAGTGGCATCCACTGGGCAAGAAGCACCTCCAACGGCGATGCGCCGACGGTGGCACGCGCGGACGGCGCGCTGTTGGTGAGAGCGAAGACGATCGCCGTGAGCACTCCGCGCGCCGCATACGCCTGTTCCGGCGTGCAGGCGCCGGCCATCGAGCCACCGGCGCTCAACGCGCGAATCAGCATACGCCCCTCACGCACGACATCGGGCACGGACAGCGTCGCGAAGTGGGCGCCGAGACGCGCCATCGCGCGCTCGGCCACATTGCCGGTGACGCAACGGATCGCACGATCGCTCGCACTACCAGTCAGATCGTCGTTCGGAATTCGTGCGTCGCTGCCGATCGCCGTGTGCTCGGACGCCGCATGCTCCACGGTCCAATCGTCGCCGTCGAACATCGTATCGCGTGTGGCCGCGCCGAACGCTTCGAACACCTCGTGGTTGCCGGTCGTGAATGGGGCGGTCACATCCACGCGACCACCGAACGCGCTACGCGACGTACTCCGGGAGTGATCCGCCCCGATCGACGTCAAGGTCGCGCGCGCGAACTCCACCGCGGGATGATCGGGGAATCCCCGCATGACCTGCAGTAGTAGTCGTTCCGCCTCATTACCGTTACCCTGTCGCGCGAGCACGATGACCTGCTGCATGAGCAGCACCGGGTGCGTCGCCGGCGATTCAACGGCCTCCGCCATCGCGACGCGGGCGCCGGACACGTCGCCGTCGGCCAGCCGCGCCACCGACTGCATAAAGCGCAGAGCGACCGACGACGGCTTGCGCTGCAGCGCTGCGGTGCAAACCCGCTCGGCTTCGCCCGGAAGCCCCAGCACGGTCAACGCGCCGCTGCGGAGATACCAACCCTCCTCGGTGAGCTGTGCGCGCTCCCAGACGCCATCGAGCGTCGCCAGCGACTCGGCGGCCAGCCCCCGCAGGAGCGCTCCGCGCGCCGTCTCGAGCCCGACCTCGAGCGCCACTGGCGCCACCGTTCGGCGCTCCACCAGCAGGTCGGTCGTACCGAAAATGTCGAGGAGGTCGAGCCCGCTGCGAGCCAGCGGCGATGACGGCATCGACGAGCGGCTCGTCCCGGAAGGAGCCACCGGCGCCAGCGCCTTCGACGGCGCGACCGGCCCCACGGGCCCGAGGGACAAGGCGCTTGGCAGCACGGTCGGGACGATCGGCAACGACGGCAACAGGCGCGGAGTGCCGCCTATGCCGGGGGTATCCGGGGGCATGTGCGAGAAGTATCGGCTGCATGGCCACGGAATTGCGCGTTCCGCACGCTCCTGATCACACGAGGGTCCCGATCAGGGCTTCCTCGTGATCCACACGGCTGTAGCCGCCGATTTCCTTGAACCATCGGTACGCGCCCCCGTTGCGGTCCAGCGCAATCTGTCGCCCGGTCGTGCTGTACTCGTACGAGCGCAGCTCTCCCACATCGTGAGGTCCATGGACGAATCCGATGAACCAGAATGAGGCGGTGGCGTCGATCGCGGCGGTTCCGAACACCAGCGCGAGAACGCGCTGGAGTGGGTACCAGTCCGGCGGACGATATTCTGGGAAGATGTCGGAGTTGCGCACGGTCGTTGCTCGCTGGACGCTTCGTGCCGCGCGGTGTCACGATCCGTCACAGCGAGGGACGTGGATGTTCCAACGTGTCGACCCTCGGTGTTCCAGCGCGCACGAACATGAGGCCGCGTTCGTGTGCGAAGACCCGAGCGCTACGTTCGCGCGCGGATGAAACGCGTGGTGGCTTCGAGCGAGGCGCGCGCTTCCGGCAGCACCGCGGCAAAGAACTGCCACACGTGCGGCACGTGGGGCCAGAGCTGGAGCTCGACCTCCACCCCGGCGTCACGCGCGGCAATTGCCACACGAATCGCATCGTCGCGCAGAACTTCATCTTCACTGGCGTGGACCAGTATCGGCGGCAGTCCGCGGAAGTCGCCGTACATCGGTGAAATCAACGGGGACGTCGGGTCGGCATCGCCGACGTAGAAGCGGGCCGCGCGACGAATCGTCTCGCCAGCGAACATCGCGCAGCTATCGGAGTTCTCGTCGAGCGAACCGCCGGTGGCGGCCAGATCCGTCCACGGACTGAAGGCCACGATCCCGGCGGGATTCGGCCACTGCACGTCGCGAATTGCAAGCGCGAGCGACAGGGCGAGCCCGCCGCCGGCCGAATCGCCGGCAATCACGATCTGCGAAGGCGCGATGCACTCGACGTCGAGCAGATAGCGATAGGCGGCCTTGGCGTCATTCAGCGCCGCCGGAAACGGATGCTCGGGGGCCAGACGGTAGCGCGGCACGAAGGCGCGCCCACCCACGCGACGAACCAGCGACGACACCAACGGACGATGCGTCTCGGGTGAACAGGCGATGTAGCCGCCACCGTGGAAATACAGGAGCACAGGGGCATCGGACGCATGGCCGGGCCATGAAACGATCTCACCGCCGGGCCACCCGTGCTGCGCCTCGCGCAGCTGCACCGAGGCGCCGGTGACCCGAGCCATCCAGCGACGCGCCGTACGCGGCCGACCCATCTGGCTACGCACCCACAACGGGTCGATCGGCGTGTGCGCGTGTGGACGCATCCGCGCGCTCACGAGCAGATGCACAATCCTGGACTGCCAACTGATCGGGATGGCGGACGGGACGCTCGACATCGGTTTCACTCGAAAACGGCTTAGACGCCCACCTGTTTCTCGACGCGGTCGCGATAGTGGCGGCTGAGACGCAGGCGCGTACCATCTTCGAGGATGACCACGTAATCGCCCGAGAACCACTGCTGCATTTCGCGCACGCGATTGAGATTCACGATCGTGGAGCGGTGAATCCGCGCAAACAGGCGTGGGTCCAGCGTCTCTTCGAGATGGCTGATGCGTTCCCGGATCGTGTGCGCAACCTTACCGACGTGCAACCGCACGTAGTTGCGATCGGCTTCGATCCAGTCAATTTCGGCGGTCTTCACAAAGAACATGCGACCGTCCTGCTTCACCAAAATGCGGCTGGCATATCGTCCGCCCGTCGCCGCCGCCGCGCCGTTAGCGCCGGCCACTGCCGTTCCGGTGGATTGTGCGTTTCCGTAGCCCGCGGCTCCGGCGAAGCCCGAAGACACCTCCCCGCGCGCGTCAGCGAGCCGACGTACCGTCTCCAGCAGTTCGCCGAGCCGTTCAGCCGCCACCGCGTTCGCGCGCTGCTTCCTCGCCTTGTCGAACGCCGCCTTGAAGCGCTCCTCGTCGACCGGCTTCAGCACGTAGTCCACCGCGTGCACGTCGAAAGCGCGCTGCGCATGCTCGTCGTACGCGGTAATGAAGAGGACCATGGGCACGTGGCCTCCGTCGAGTTCACGGAGAACGCCAAACCCGTCGAGCCCTGGCATCTGGACGTCGAGACAGACCAGATCCGGCTGCAGCTCGCGAATCAGCGCTACCGCCTGATGCCCGCTTTCGGCCTCACCGACCACCTCGACATCCGCTTCCGTCTGCACGAGTCGGCGAACCCGCTGCCGCGCCAGACTTTCATCGTCAACGATCAGGACTCGCACACGCACCCTCTTCGCCTCCGTTCGACATGCCGACGGCCTATCCGGTGCGCGCCGGGAGGAGCAGCGCGCGTGTCGTCGATCGATCATTCCTGCGGAACGGCGTCGCTGACCGATGCCGTTTTAGGATTGCAGGGATGGTTGCACCAAGTACCACGAAAGGAAAGTGCAGCCGTGAAGCTGCACCTTCATGCCTACTTTGTATACTACGTTGTCCTGCAGGTGAAGTTCCAATAGATCGCAGAGCACGCATCGCCTGGATGGCGATACCCCCCAAGCCGCCGCTTCATGGTGTCCACGATTCATCCCGTCACGATTGCCGATGAAGGCGTGCGCCTGCGGCGCGTCACGCGCTTCCTCTTTGCCGTTCTGTGGGTCATCCCGGCCGTCTTGGCCGCACTGCAGCTCACGCTGATCGGTGATGCCTCAGGGACCCATTACACCATCGCCACGTCGCTGTTCTGGCAGGGGGCGTCGTGGATGATGTGGGGGCTCTGGTCGCAGGTGGTGCTCACTCTCGTGGAACGGGTCAAACTGGATACGGCGCGGATCCTCCCCTGGATCTCGATGCACGTGGCCGTGAGTGCCGTGATCTGTGCCGTGAACGTGTTCGCCATCGCCTGGCTCGATCATGTGTTCGGGGCCATCGGTCAGGTTACCAGCTACGCGTTCGCGGTCCGGGTCGTGCTCGTCAACCATCTCGACTTTCAGGTGGTGCTGTACTGGGCCGTCATGGGCGCCGCGTACATGGTGGAGTTCGTGCGGCGCTATCGTGAACGCGACCGCGCCGCGACCGCCCTCGAGCAGAAACTGGCGAGCACGCAACTCGAAGCCCTCCGTATGCAGCTCAATCCGCATTTTTTGTTCAACGCACTCAACTCCGTGGCCGAACTGATGGAGATGGACGTCCGCGAAGCGCAGCGGACGCTGACCCGCGTGGCCGATCTCCTCCGCCTGTCGCTCCGCAGTGCGGGTACGTCGCTGATTCCCGTGTGGCAGGAAGTCGAACTGGTCGAGCTCTATCTCCAGATCGCGCGCGTCCGCTATGGGCAGGGACTGGACGCCGATATTACCGTCGATCCCTCGGCCGTGGACGACATGCTGCCCAGCTTCCTGCTGCAACCGCTGGTCGAGAATGCCCTCAAGCACGGCCTCGCCCCCGGCCATCCCGACCAGAGCATCGAAGTGCATGTGAAACGCAGCGGCGGCAGCCTGGAGATCATCGTCGAAGACAACGGCCGGGGCCTCGACGGCCTGCTGACCACCAGCGGACGCTTTCTGGCTGCTTCGCCATCGGTGGACGGCCTTGGCATCGGCCTGACCAACACGCGGATGCGACTCACGATGCTGTACGGCGACCGGTACGCCTTTCGCATGAGCAACCAGGCATCGGGCGGATGTCGCGTAGAAATTCGCATTCCCGTCGACGACCGCTGACGCTCCACTCCCAGGCTTTCCACGGTATGAACACTCCCTCTTCGTCGTCCGGCCGCATCATTGCGGCCCTGGTGCTCGCCACCGGTATCGCCAGTGGCGGTTTCCTCGTCGGCACCGGCTAAGCGCGCATGCGCACCTCCGATCGCACGGTGTCCGTGAAGGGCGTCGCCGAACGCGAAGCGAAAGCCGATCTCGCGATCTGGCCGCTGCGCCTCGTCGTGACCGACGATGATCTCGTGCGAGCCAACACGGCGCTCGAACGTTCGTGCAGCAGGTTCGTGCGTTCCTGACCGCGCAGGGACTCGACTCCACCGGTACCGAAGTGAGCTTGCAGGAATTCTCCGTGCAGGATGCGCGCACGGTCGGCGGCTATCAGAACACAGGTCGCTACATCATCCGGCAGACGCTCGTCGTGCGCTCCACGCGCGTGGACCTCGTGCAGACCGCCAGCCAGCGCGTGCCGGACCTGGTGCGCAACGGCGTCGTGTTGTCGTCGGGGCAGGAATACGGTGGCGGCGGTCCGACGTGCGTCTTTACGAAGCTCAACGATCTCAAGAACCCGATGATCGCCGAGGCTACGTCACGCGCGCGCGAGTCGGCGCTACAGTTCGCGCGCGACTCCAAGAGCACCCTGTCCGGCATTCGCAGCGCCAATCAGGGCGTCTTCGAGATTCTGCCACGTGATCAGGCGATGGGCATCTCCGAGGAGAGTCAGGTCACGAAACGTGTACGCGTAGTGACCACGGTCGTGTACGGCCTCGCGAACTGAAGACTTGCTGGGCAGTCGTGCACACGAACGCTGATCGGCCGAAGTGTTTGTCAATAGACAGCACTGAGAACGACAGGGCTCTGCGATCTCTGCGTTCTCGGCGCCTCTGCGT
>NZ_JBDNFF010000244.1:0-15406 GCF_041689975.1 Gemmatimonas sp. | reverse complement strand
GGGACTGGTCGGTGGTCGCATAGCCGATTGACGTAAATAATATTGGTAAAGATATTATGGTATGTTTAACGGTATTATAGTATTGCCTTGAAAATTGGGATTGATCGACACGATTCTCGTGTGACACGAACCTCGTGTGACACGAACCTCGTGTGACGAAGAACGTCACCGTGACGCTGGACGAAGGCGTTGCTCGCTGGGCCCGCATCACGGCAGCCGAGCTCGACACTAGCGTCTCCCGGATGCTGGGTGACCTGCTGCGCGAGTAGATGCGTCGTCGGGTGACGTACGAAACGGAAATGCGGCAATATCTCGTGCGCGAGCCCAAACCGATCAACTCAGGCTGTGCGGCCTACCCTTCTCGCGGGGATGTGTATGATCGCTCCGATCTTCGTTGACACGAACGTGCTGGTGTGCGCGGTCGATGGTAGCGCCGGCGATCGGCATGCGTTGGCGCGCGAGTGGATGCGAACCCTGTGGGATCAAGAGACGGGTCGGATCAGCGTGCAGGTGCGGCAGGAGTTCTACGTCACAGTAACGAGAAAGCTGCGTCCGGGCATGTCGCCAGCCGATGCACAGCGCGAGGTAAGTGCTTTGCTGCCATGGGCGCCTATCGAGATCAATCCTGACATCCTCGAGCGCGCATGGTTCATCGAGTCGCGCTACGGGCTCTCGTGGTGGTACGCGCTCATCGTTGGCAGCGCCCAGACCTTGGGCTGTCGCACGCTGCTTACCGAAGAGCTTCAGCACGGCCAGATGTTCGACAATCTCACCGTGATCAATCCGTTCCGGACCACGCCGAGTGAGCTCAGTTCGACACCGATGCCGATTCCTTCCACGCCTTCGTGAGCGCCTCGACGATCGCGGCCGCCGGCTGTGCACCGCTGATGCCGTAGCGCTCGTTTATGGCGAAGAACGGGACGCCGGTGACGCCGAACTGCTGCGCGCGCGCCTCGTCGTTGCGCACGTCAGTCGCGTGGGCCGTGCTGGACAGCATGTCGCGCACGGCCATCGCATCCAATCCGATATCACTCGCCAGACGCACGAGCGTGTGGTGGTCGCCCATCGCCTCACCTTCGGTGAAGTAAGCCGCGAACAAACGTTCGACCATCGCCGCGCGCTGTCCGACGGTGGCGGCGAAGTGGATGACGCGATGGGCGTCGAACGTATTGCCGGAGATCGAGCGATCGAAGCGGAACTCGAGACCGTCGATTGCACCCGTCGCTGCCATGTGGTCCATCATGGTCTGTGCTTTTTCGGCGGACATGCGGTACTTGGTGGCGAGTAGTTCGACGGTGGGTATCGTTTGACGGGCAGGGGCGGTGGGGTTGAGCTCGAAGCTGCGCCATACAATGTCGAGCGCGTCGCGATGGGGAAACTGGTTCAAAGCCTGTTCGAATCGACGCTTGCCGATGTAGCACCACGGGCAGGCGATGTCGGACCAGATTTCGATTTTCATGGGGAGGTCTGAGCGGAGTTTGAGTGGTCGCGGCGGTCGATGAGGCGAAAGTGTGGCGCGTTGCTCTTGATGGGTTGGCCAGGTCCATCCGCAGTGACTGGCCTGCCTGTACTGGTTCGTACCCCTTGCACAAGATTCAGGGGAGCCCGAGCTCAGTCGCTTCCTGGGGATTGATGCCATCGAGTCTCTCGCACAACCCAATGGTGCAACATCCGATCTATTACGTGGAGTATGCAGAAGTTGTCGTTCCCTCTACGCTGCGCCTTCGCTTCGCTGACGAGCTGGAACGCCGGATTGATTTTTCATCGATCTTGGCCGGAGCGCTCTTCGGCCCCCTTCGCGAACCCGCCCTGTTCAACCAGGTGCGCGTCGACCCCGAAGTGCACACTGTGATATGGCCGAATGGCGCGGACTTCGACCGGGCGACGCTGCACGATTGGCCCTCGCATGCGGCCGCGTTCCTCGCCATGGCGCAGCGTTGGGGACTCGCCACCAGGTAATAGTCTGGTGTGTCGCTGCCGAACAGCATGACCCTTGCGACCCAACGCCAAGTAGAAGCAACATATGTTCATGCCCGTTGTCGATACACGCTGCTGGACGGCACGCGAAGTTTGAGCGCTGCCGGACGAGCTTGGACGGCGCTTCGAGCGCGTGGACGGCGAGCTGCTCGTGAGCCCGTCGCCGAGCTTGTCGCATCAGTGAGCGGTGGCGGCGCTGTTTCGCGTACTCGGTGCGTATTGCCGTGCGGGCGAGATCGGCGCGGTGGACATGGTCCCGGTGATCTGCAGCTCGACGGGGCGACACTGGTGCAGCCGGATCTGTTCGTGCTGCCGCTCATTGGCGGGCGTCGTCCCGTGTCGCCGTCGGACATAGGTCGCGCGCTACTGGTGGTGGAGGTGCTCTCACCCAGCACTGCGCGCCACGATCGAGTAATGAAGCGCGCGCGCTATCAGCGCTACGGCGTGGAATACTGGATCGTCGATCTCGACGCGCGGTTGGTGGAGCGATGGACACCCGGCGTTCCGCGTCCGGAGATCCTCACGGGCACGCTAACCTGGCAAGCGGGGGAGACCGCAGTTGCGTTGCGGACTGACCTCGATGCGTTGTTCGCTGAGGCGCTGGGAAAGCGGGAGCCGCGATGGATCGATCGCCGCGCGTTACGGTGATGACTTCTTCTCCAGCGCCGCCCGCATATCCACCGTCACGATGGCCTGCGTATTGGCCGACCGCGTGACGATCAGCTGCTTGGCGCCGTACGACAGCCAGTAGAAGGAGCAAGAATCCTTGCCGGTCGTGAGCTGACGCTTGCTCCCGTCGCGCAGGTTGAAGATGCCGAAGTCCTGCTTGGGCGATCCGAAGAAGTAGATGAGTTGCGTGCCGTCGGGCGTGAGGTCCCCGCCGGACTCGTTGTCACTGAGTACGCGACGCCCTTCACCCGTGCGTGTCGAGATGAAAAACGTACCGAACCCACCGTTGGGAAGCGTCGAGGTGATGACGGCGAGTCCCCACTCGGCGTGACACCCCGTCGCGAAATGGTGGCGTCGCCTCGCTCCCAAAGCATTTGAAGCGTGCCATCCTTGGTGAGCTTGGCGAGGTCGAATCGTCCCGTGCGCCCGCCGAGCACGGTGAAGAACAGATCGCCGGTTGGCGAGAGCACGGGTCCCGAGGCGGAGCCGACGGTCGTCAGCCGAATAGGCGGACCACCGATCGCGGCACCGACCCCACCACCGTTCTGCTCTCACCGGTCTTGCGTGCAAGCACGCGGAGCTCCGACACGCCGCCGCCTCGCTCCACCACATACGCCGCCTCGTCGTTGACTGGCGAAGGACGGAAGTTGCCGATGCGAATGGAATCCGAAGTGAGTTGGCGCTCGCCGCCGCCGGCCAAGTCGACAGCCCAGTGCGACTGTGTTGTTGCGGGGCGGCCGAACCCGATCGTGAGTTCGCTGCCGATCCACTGGAGATCGGCTTCTTCGATAGCGTCGTCGGTAACGCGAATCTCGGGGCCGCCAGCGGCCGACACGATTCACACCCCGGTCTGGCGACCTCTGGTGGAAATAAACGCGATCCAGTGACCGCCGGGAGACCAGGCGGGTTGGTTGTCGTTCCGGATGTCGCGCGTGAGTTGCCGCGCCGCACCACTGTCGACCGGAATCACCCAGATGTCGCCGGCGCCGGTGCGTGTGGAGGCGTAGGCAATGAACTTTCCATCGGACGACGACGATGACGCCGTCGCAGTAATTTAAACCCCTCGATTGTGAGCGGCCGCGGGTTCGCCCCCGTGCTGTCTGCCAACCAGATCGAACCGCGGCCGCCTTCAATTCGGTTATACGCGATGCGCGTCCCGTCTGGCGACCACTCGGCGAGCTGCGGGAGGGGTTCCGAGACCATCGGCGCCGTGGTCCCATCGACGATTGACGCCGCCGAGGTCCAGAAGGTTCCGCCCGGTGCCGTGGCGAGGTAGGCCACACGATCACCACGGGGATGCCACGACGATGGGAGCTCAATGGACTTGCCTGTCGTCAAACGCCGTGCGGTGCCGTTGGCGAGCGACAACACTGCCAGGTTCTGGATGCCAGCGTCGTCGTTGGCGTAGGCCAGCTTGCGTCCGTCCGGCGACCAGACAACAGGGTTGGTGTGGCGAACTGTCGCGAAGCGTCGTGGTTCGCTGAGGTCGGCCTTGGCCACCACGAGGTCAAAGCCGCTCGCGCCGGGCGTAAAGTACGAGACGCGACGTCTGTCGGGCGAGAACCTCATGTCTACGTGCCTTGACGACGCTGGACTGAGCGCGTCGGCGCTCGGCACCGCGTCGTTCGTGGCGCTCGCAGCGTTTTCCCGATCGCAGGCTGAGAGCGTGGACGTCGCCGCAACGGCGGCGTAAGCAATGGCGCAAGCAGAGCGTCGCATCAGGTTCCCTCGGGTGACAAAACTTTGGCGACTGCCGCCGACGTGAGACGTACGATCTCGCTCTGCGCAGCCAACACATCCTTCACGTCGCGTTCGTACGTTTCCGACCACAAGCTCCGCGTAGTGGCCGGGTCACTGAGCTGCATGTTGATGCGCATGACGTCACCTGAGCGAAACACCGTGACTTCGAGGACCGCGTCGAGCTCGAGCTCCATGGCGATCTCGCACGTGGGTTTTGGTGTGGCTTTGTAGGGCATCATCGACGAGCGGGAGGCAACGCCAACGGTGCCGAGCTTGCTCAGCGCATTGGTGAGTGCGCCCTGCATGGCGTCTACGAAGATGGCATCCTTGCCGGAGATGTCTTCGATCGGCATCACGGCGATCCGCTCGATGCGCGCCGGCGTGCTGTCGCCGCCGCGCGACCACACCGCGAATCCGCCCGTCGCGGCGAGCACGGCCACCGTGGCCACGATACCGATCCAGCGCCGCGATGCTGCCGGCGGCCTTGCGGCCTCCCCGTCCGCCGACTTTACGGCCGCTTTGAACGGGCGCGTTGCCGTCGGCGTGAGTCCGCCACTCGGCGTGGTCACAATCACATCCAGCTGCGCCAGCAGTTCATCTGCACTCTGCCGGCGATTTGCCGGGTCTTTCGCCACGCACTTAAGCAGCGTCTCGGCCAACGCCTCGGGTACTTCCGGCCGGCGTTCGCGCACATCTTTCGGTACCTCCAGCACGTGCGCCGACAGCTGTCCTTGCGCGGTGACCGCGTCGAACAGCGGCTTGCCGGTGAGCATCTCGTAGCCCAACACGCCGAGCGCGTAGATATCCACGCGCTGGTCGATGTTGGTGTCGGCGGTGGCCTGTTCTGGCGCCATGTACTGCGGCGTGCCCACCGCGATGCCGACCGTCGCGAGACTGCCGCCGGCTGACGCACTGAGTGCCTTGGCCACACCGAAGTCGGTCACGGCCGCATGACGCCCCGAGAGCATCACGTTGTCGGGCTTGATGTCGCGATGCACGATGCCGCGATGCACGATGCCGCGTGCGTGCGCGTAAGCCAGCGCGTCGGTGATTTCGCGCAGCAGTTGCACCGTTTCATTCACCGACAACGGGCCCGTGCCCGCCAATCGCGCGCGTAGCGACTCGCCGTCGATGAACGGCATCACGTAGTACAGGAGGCCGTCGAGGTATCGACAAATAGTGTGGAAATAAACGGCAGACGGTGGCACCTTCTCGGGTAACCCAATCACCCTCGGGAGCATCCCGACATCGAAAAGGAGCCACCGCCTATGTCCAAGTTGATTGGAAACGTCATCACGTCAAGCCCGACGTGGCCGACGTTGGAGACGTTCGTCCGCCAGCAGGTGCAGCAGTGCGTACAGCAGGTGTTGGAGGAAGAAGTCGAGGCGCTGCTCGGACGGCGGAAGAGCGTCCGCTCGACGGACGAGACGCCGGTCGGCTATCGCAACGGCCACGGCAAACCGCGCCGGCTCGCGCTCATGAACGGCACGATCACGCTGCGCCGTCCGCGCGTGCGAGGGCTCGAGGCGCGCTTCGTCAGTCGCATAATGCCGTTGTTTAAGCGGCGTACACCTGAAGTGGCGGCGCTGTTGCCGGAGCTGTACCTACACGGCTCGGCCACGGCCGGGCTGGAGACGTCCAAGGCCGCGCTGCTCGTGCTGATCGGTGGACTCGCCGACGGGACGAAGGTGGTGCTCGCGGTCGAGAGTGGCGTGCGCGAATCGACGGAGAGCTGGGCAATGACGATGCGCGATCTGACCGCGCGTGGCTTGCGTCCCCCGCCGCTCACGTGCGCCGACGGTCATCTGGGGATCTGGGGCGTCGAGACGCGGGCGGACGCCGAGCTGGAACGGCAGGCGTTTCATCGTACGTACGGCCTGCGCTATCCGAACGCGTGCGAACGACTGGATCGCGATGGGGAGCGCATGATCACGTACGACGCTTTTCCCAAAGAGCACTGGCGCCATCTGCGCACGACGAACGTCGTGGAGTCGCCGTTTGCCGCCGTGCGTCTTCGGACGTCGGCCGCGAAACGCGTCAAGAAAGTCGAGCACGCGACGGCCATCATCTGGCGGTTACTGCTCGTGGCCGAATCGCGCTTCCGCCAACTCAACGCCCCGGCGTTATGTCTTGCCGTCATCCTCGGCGTCCGTTACGTCGATGGCCGACCTGCTGCCGCACCAACCCCCGCCCTCGAGAACGCCGCCGCCTGACCGCACGTTTCCACACCTATTGACGAGGCCAAGCGCACGATCGAGCGTTGGACCGTGGCGTCGGAGTTTCCGGAGACCCACCACGGATCGATGACGTGGTCGCCCTTGGCCACGCTCCCGCCGTTGGTGGTAGCCGAAGAGGAGCTGTTCGGGCCGCTGCCGTAACGCGACGGTCCGCTGCGGCGCACGGTGCCGAATCCCGAACCATCAGCCAGCGGCCGCACCCAATCGCCAGCCGGATAGTCGTACCCGTTCGACCAGCAGCATATGGGGAACGGTCAACGCAGCCAATCCGATGAACAGAAATTGTGCCACACCGCGTGATGGCGCGCTGTGATCGAGAAACACCCACCCAGTGATGGCTGCCAGCACGACCAGCAGCATCGGGACCAGTGCCGCGGTGAGCAGCAGGCGAAGCGAGCTTCGGTTCGCGTAGTGATACGTCCGAATCACGTGACGCGCGCTGTGCATTCCACAAAAGAATACGGCGAAGCCGACGAGCGGCGATGCGAAGACGGCGAGCAGGATTACCGCAAGCAATTCTGCACCGGCCATCGTGTTACGGCGCAGGGCGAAGGCAGCAGCGGCGAGCGAGCACGCAAGCCATGGCCACGCCAGCACCGAGAGCGCCGCAGCAAGTGAAACCCCGCTGCCCGGCCCGGCGAGAAATCCAAACTGTCGCGCCACGTCAGCCTCGAAACGCAGGCAGGGCAGCACGATCACCGCGCCAGCGTACAAGACACGGGTGAGCGTGCTCACTCCAGACGCAAGGTCACCCGAAAAGTGCGCGATCGAAACCAGGAGAAAGCCAGCGAGGAAAACCACCGGTGATATCCACCAGACGCCAACGACGAGCGCTGCGAGCACCGCGTACAAGAGGGCAGCCGACAGCCACGCGCCCGGTGATCGGAGGCGATACACCTGGCGCGCAAAAATCGTGTCCAGCGCGCCATGAGGCACACCGAGTGTCAAAATCAATCCGCTGATCAACGCCAGTTCGACGCGTTCCTCGAGCGGCGGCGAGAGAAGAGCGCTTAGGGCAACGACGGCGGAGAGGGCACAGAACGTCAGCCCCTGCGCCCGCAGCGCCTTGTTCATACGAACTCCAAGCGGTTGCCCGAGCGTGTCCACATCCCACTCCACATTTCGCGAAGGAACACGCCAGTCGGCAATGAAGCGATGACGGCAGCGTAATCGCTGAGCGAACAGGAGTCCGTTAGAAAACGGATCACGCGCATCGGGTCATGCATCCCGAAAATGCTCAAAAACAGTTCCGCGGCGCCTTCCGGATTGCTGCGAACGACCCGAAGAAACAGCTGATCCATGCCGCGATGAATCAATGGATCCGCCGCGTGACCGGTGACGCCGCCGCCGTTGCTGAGCACGCGCGCTGAGTCACGCGCCCATCGTTGTATTCGCTGGAATGCGTACCCTGTACTGGCGCGCGCGCCGCCCGACATCACGCCGGCGCGTGCGTATCCGTCACCCAGCGGCGGGGCCACCTGCGTCATGCCCATGGGAAGTACGCCCCCCTCGCTGCGCACGATCGTGCGTCGATGACCGCCACAGGCCTTGTCCAAGGCAGCATTCTGGTACTTCGTCAGACGTGCCGTTGAGAGCGGTCGCGGACCAAATACCGTCGTCTCGATGAGCGCCCGAGTCCGCGAGACCGGTAGCACATAGTGAAAGAGCACACCGTCGTCCAGACAGCCGGCAAAATCCATCAACGTCGCCACGGTGTCGTCGAGCCAAGGTTCGTCACACTCGACTTCATGGCCAAGGAACGACTGCCATAGCACGGCATCGCCCTCACGAGGAATCATTGCCGGGCGGGTGTCGATGATCTGTCGCGCCGACAGCGTCCCGCGGGACGTATTGACCACCCAGTGATCTGCACGTCGCTGCGGTTCGGCTGTGATCTTCGTGTCGAGGTGCAACTCAACCGACGTGGAGCCACGAATCAGACCCTCGGCGCGCTCATAGAAATTCCCGGAGTCGAGCATTTGATATGGCGCCTCGCGGCAATCCACATGCACCGTGCGGGTCGCTGATCTCAATCGCAAACGCGACCAGGACTTCTCCACCAGCGCATCATGGCGATGTGGTGCAGTTCTCCAGAAGCACCACGTCCGGTCTGCCACGTAGGCCTGACGCGCCTCGAGCACGATCGTACGCTGCGCGCGTCGTGGCGACTCCACCAGTCGCTCCCCGAGACTCAGCCCTGCACATCCCCCACCAAGCACGATCAGATCAGCGTCAGGACGCATGCCGCCCGCCCGCTACCGCACAGCGTGCGGTGGCACTGACCGCGATCAGAAGGCCCGGCGCCGCCGCAGCGCTGGCGGCGCACATCACACCGCCAGCGTCGTGTGTCATGCGGGCACGTACTTTTCCAGGTCCGACTTGCGCGCCGCGATCAGGTAGATCAGCACGCCGAAACCAGCCTTGGACACGATGTCAGCGATAGTGTAACCGACCTGCACGGCGACCGTGGCATTTCCGCCGGTCACGCCAAGCATGGGCAGCACGAACACCAACGGGTAGAAGCACCACGATGCGATGGTCAGCGTGCGCGCCGACCGGATCAGCCCGCGCGCTGATTCAGGCTGCGAGGCGATCGACGCCTTCAGGCCCACCGCGAGATCGTACACGATGATCAGGAACGGAATCATCGACATACTCCACCACAGCCAGCGGGTCGATGAATCGGTGGCGATCTCGCCAGGATAACCCAGTCCAACCATGACCGCCGCCAGTACGCCAAGCTTGACGGCTTTCCGCGACGATTCCGTCGGCGAAAGACGCATCACGAGAATCAGTTCCACGAGCAGCAAGGGCACGGTCAGCAGCCAATCGACGTACCGGTATGCATCATTGAACTTTGCGCCAGTGGCCGTGATCGTGCCGTTGGTTACTGCGTACGCGCCTTCCCAACTCGCGAAGATTCGCACGTAGTGGTACAGTGCAATACCGGTCACGAGTGCCGTGACGGCAAGCGCGGTACGGTAGGCCGGCGCGACCTGCGACCGGCTGAGGATGAAGAACAACGTCGCTGCTCCCATCACAGCGATCGTGAACGAGAATGCGTTGTACACCAGGTCGAACTGTGATACGGTGATATCGAACATTCATGTACTCCAGTGTGAGCTGTTGCCGAACGTGTGAGCGACACACAGCTGCGTGCGTGATCACCTCGATCCAAGCACGCGTGACACGAATCGGTTCCAGAACAGACTTGCGCTTCGTGGAGTGCTGCGCACGTGATACCGCAAACGCTCGCCTGTTCGTACTGCGGTACCTGCACCGATCACGGTACAACGGCAACAGACTGTATCACGCGTCTGGACCGATCAAGCAATCGCATCACGATTGATTCATCACCGTTCACGGCGATCTGGAGCTGGTGGCTCGTTGCGAACGTCTGCATGCGTACGACACCGTATGGGGGCCGCATTGAGGAACGAGTTCTGGAACAAGCGCGTTCATCAAGTTGGAGGGCTGTTCACCAGGAAACGCAGGCGCTATTAAGCACTCCGTTCAGCGAAAGATGCGGCATGCGGCGAGGTCCGCGGTAACAGACCGCACTGCCAGCGGCCTCACCGCAGATTGACGCGGACACGACGCGGATTGGGGCCGCGCGAGTCGCGGACTCTGGTTTTGGCTACAAGTTATTGTTGTCCATCCGCATGCTCGAGAGTGCCGAGTTCGGCGCTGATTTTTTGCGCGATGAAGCCAAGCGGAACACCTTCAAGGTGTCCGGGTCCTGTCGTTCGACGATGCATTGTGCCAGAGACTGGGTTGCGCGCGTAGTCACGAGAAAATCCGGCAGGGTTTGGCGGAGCGCCGCTGCGTCCTCTGCGTTCTCTGCGTCCTCAGCGTGATCCGTTCCAATGCCCCGTGCGTACCGTACGCCGCGCACTACTCCCGGGGGCGGCGACAACCAGGCCGCTGAACCGATCACGCCGAGGACGCGAAGGCGTAGAGCACGCAGAGCAACACGCGAAGAACAGGAATCGGCACCCATCTGACCGCATGGCGCGAAATGGGAGCCGTTCCGCCGCACCCCTCTCCGCGACCACTCGACGTACTCGATCAGCTCACCGAGCAGTGGATCGAGGCGCACGACCGGCAGGGTGATGTCGCATAAACACGGGCGAGAACTCGGCACTGCCTATCACGTGGTATCCGCGTCCATCCGCTGCTACTGACTAGGCCGCTAATTAGTGGGTAGTGCCGTCATGCGGCATACTGCACGTGCTTCTCGTGGAACAGGTTCTGCATGATCTGCGGGTGCTTCTGGCAGCGGACGAGATGTCGGCGCACGGGAGCCCTCATCTCGGCCACAGCATCACGCGAACGTCCGCCTTGTTCTCCGCCACGAACAGTTTCGCGAGACGCGAAGAACGGCAAGAATGATCGATACGGGCATCACGCCAGCGGACCTGGGCGCGCCGAACCACCACTCCTGTGGTTGCTGTGCTTCGCGGGCCTTCGCGATCTTCGCGGACTTCGCGCGAACGGCGGTGCGTGCGGCTGCTTCGGATCTGTCGGAGAGTCGGCAGGTTCGCGCGAAGCTCGCGAAGAGACGCGAAGCACAGCAACACTGATCGATACCGGCATCGCGTCGGCGGACCCGGGCGTGCCGCACCACCACTCCTGTGGTTCCGGTGCTTCTGTGCGTGACCGTCCCGCGCGCCTCCGCGCAAACGACCGCCAGGCAGCGCCTCGCCGGTCAAGTCGAGACCAGATAAACCACCCCATTCCCAAAGCACATCGATAATGGACGCCGTTCCAATGCCAAAACGTTGGGCTGTAACCGCAGACAATCCAGAACTATTTGCTGCACTGATCATTAAGACTGTACAGTGGAGGTTGCCGACGGGGGCGAGGCCCGCGGCAACGGAGCAAACTACCAACGGCCTCACCGCGGATGGGCGCGGACAGGACGCGGATTGCGGCCGCGCGTGACGACCGAGTGTGGTACGGTGATCTTCCACTTGTTTGTCCCCGGCTTGTCAGCGGTCATCTGCGGTGAGGCAGTGCAGCGGGCGATTTCGCCGTGATTCACCCACACGAAGTCCCGAAGCGCCTGTATTGTTTCGGTAACCGGCATACCTCCGGCGCGAACATCATGGCACGTTTCACCGGTCACTCGCAGCGCAGAACGCGTTGCGTGCCGAACCCCCGAGCATATCGTGCCATTTCCGTTCGTGAGCAGTTCGTCCGTTGGTGCCGAGTCGGTGCCACCGCTCGTGTCGTTGGTCTCGAAGTAGCGCTATGCGTCCCCGCAGCGCTCAGCGCGTGGGGAGATCATGGCCATCGAATCATCGGTCTCGCGGCAGCGCAGGCGTTGCCAGAGGACATGCCGCGCTTTTTTCGCGATGCGGCTCCGCAGCTCTCGTATCTCAATCCCGAGCCGGATCGCTGGCAGGATCGAGTGGAACGCCAGCTCGAACCGGCGCTCGAGGGGGGCACGTCGCCCGATCACTACATCGACATGGATCTCGTGTCACCGCTGCAGCTCACCGAAGCGCTGGCGGCACGTGATCGGTGGGCGTTCGCCGACTCAGTACGGGCGGGCGGCGTGGCACCGCAAAGTATGGGTCTGCTGCCGTTCACGATTCTCGAGCTCACTGCGAAGCTGCGCGGTGACTTCCGGCTTTGGCGTATCGCTCCCGACAGCACGGTGCGCGCATGGATCGAACAGCGCATCGTCGACGACGCGGGCATCCTGGGTCACTACGTGGCCGACGGCTCCAACCCGCACCACACCACTAAGCATCACAACGGGTGGGTGGGCGACAATCCCAAGGGCTATCCCACCGACAGCCGGTTTCACGGCCGGTTCGAGTCGCCGTTCGTGCAGGCCCACATCAAAACGGCCAATGTGCGCGAGGCCATGATCCATGTACCACAGGCCTTTCCCAATGTACGGAGCGCGGTGGTGGCCTATCTCATGACGACCAGTGCCGAGGTGGAGACGCTCTACGCCATCGATAAGGCTACCCCGTTCATAGCGGAAGCGCGTACGCCGGCGCAGCACGCGTTTGCGGTGGCACGCTTGGGCGCCGGGGCCGAGATGCTACGCGATTTGTGGTATACGGCGTGGGTGACGAGCGCGCGCTGAGCGCTCGTCGCTGCCGCCGATTTGTGTATCGGCGGTGATCGTGCTTTTTAATCACGATTCGTCCGTGTGACGTGCCTGAGGGTGAATCGCTTTTAACCGAGCACTGCCGTGATCTTTTCATTCGTGCCGGTCACGCTGCTCAGCGTCGCGCTCCAGCTCCAGGCGCCGCTGCACCTCGTGGCGCCGCTCCCTCGCGTGCCGCTGCCCATGCCTGCGGCACATGCCGTGGTGGCGGTTGCCAACCGAAATCGGATCGCCGCGGGCGTGCAGACGGGGCGCGTGCTGTCACTCGCCATCGATATTGTCACCGCGAAGTGGAAGCCTGAAGGCGAGAACGATCCCGAAGTACCGGTGCTCGCGTTCGCCGAGGTCGGCAAGAGCGCGACGGTACCGGGGCCACTCATTCGTGTCCGGCAAAGCACGGAAGTTCAGCTCACCCTCACCAATCGCAGCGACTCGGCGTTGGTGATCGGTGGTCTGCGGGCGGGGAGCAACGCGGGTACCGATACGGTATCGTTGGCAGTCGGTGCAACGCGGCAGCTGCGCTTTCGTCTCGATTCCGCCGGGACTTTTTTCTACTGGGGCGCGTTCAAGGGGACGACAGCCTTCGATCGCAATTGGCTCGATTCGCAGTTGAATGGCGTCATCATCGTCGATGCACCCAAGGCGCGTACTGATGACTACATCTTCGTGCTCAGTGAGTGGTTTCATCCCTACGACGATCGTCGACAGCCCTTCGAAGTGGTGAGCGTGATCAATGGGAAGGCGTCTCCGCACACGGAACGCCTGACCCTTCCGCAGGGCGACTCCGTGCGCTTTCGCAAAGGGAACACGATGGCATTAGCGCACCCGATGCACTTGCACGGGTTCTACTACCGAATCGAAGAGCGCGCAGGGAAACGCATTCCACCTAGTCGGCAGATTCTCAGCAATACGGATCTGGTGGAAGTCGGCACTTCTGAAGTCTTGAGTTTTCTGCGGTCCACGCCAGGTAATTGGCTGTTGCATTGTCACTTCGCCTTTCACGTCGACGAAACCGTTTCGCTTGTCAAGTCGCCGTCGCCGCCAATGATGCATCACTCGGGCGACGCGATGACGCCCCATTCGATGCGCGGGCTTGCGGTAGCGTTGCAAGTTACGCCGCCGCACGGCTACACCCCACCAAGCATGGTGAATGCGCGTACCATTCATCTGCGGGTGCAGCGTGAGCCACACGCGCTCCCTGGCGGCGCCGATGCGATCGGCTTCGTCGAGCAGGTCGGTGATTCGGTGCCGCGTGCCAACACGGTGTCGATCCCCGGTCCGGTGTTGGAGCTGCAACGGGGTAAACCCGTGCGCATCGTGGTGCACAACCAACTTGAACAACCGACCAGCGTGCATTGGCACGGACTCGAGATTGAAAGTTTTCCAGACGGCGTACCAAATTGGAGTGGGCTTGGTGATCGCATCTACACGCAGATCGCGCCGCGCGATTCCTTCGTGGCGGAGTTCGTGCCGCCGCGCGCAGGCACCTTTCCGTATCACTCGCACTTGAATGATCGGCAGCAGATGCTGTCGGGGATGTACGGCGCCATCCTCGTGACCGATCGTCCGCGCGATCTTGCCCGCGATCATCTGGTGGTGGTGGGCGGCGGTGGCCCAGCGATCGAAGACAAGATCGAGTCTCCGTTCGCCCTCGTGAACGGTCGAACGAGTCCAAGGCCGCTCCGCCTGACTGTCGGCGAAACGCATCGCTTTTGCTTGGTGAGTATCAATCCCGACTGGCCCGTGCGCTTTACGCTGCGCAACGACGCCGTGACCGCACGCTGGCGTGCCGTGGCCAAAGATGGAGCCGATCTTCCGCGCGCGATGGCGACGTCACGACTGGCGATGGTGGTGATGGGACCGGGTGAAACAGCGGACTTCGAGTTCACACCAACGGTGCCGGGTACGTGGCGACTCGATGTCGCGAACGATGGGTCCGGATGGCAAATTCCGGTCAACGTGATCGTGGAGCCCAAGCCACGCACGAAGACCGGAACGAACACGACGACCCCGAAAAAGTAAGCGTACGCAGGATCCACTTTTTCGAGCGCGGTTCTTGCAAAGCCACGCAGGATGACCAATCGACTTCTGATCACTGGGCTGATGCTCGCGGCGGCAAGCAGCGCCAGCGGCTGCGGCGGCAGTGCCCGGCTCCCCATTGAAGCCGGCACCGGACCGGCCCCCGTGCTCGATCCCCCCCGCCGCTCTCTCATTCCCACGATCGCCGTCGCAGCAGCGCGGCCGTGGCAGGCCGGGGAGATGCCGATCGCCGCGCCGGGGCTCACTGTGCAGGCGTTCGCGCGCGACCTCGACCATCCACGCTGGCTGTACGTGTTGCCCAACGGCGACGTGCTTGTCGCCGAAACCAATGCGCCACGCCGCCCCGACGATGCGAAAGGCATCAAGGGGTTCTTCTTCAAGCGGTTTCAGAGGAAGGCTGGCGGCGCCGCACCCAGCGCGAATCGCATTACGCTGTTGCGCGATACCAATGGCGATGGAATTGCGGATGTCCGACCGGTGCTGCTGTCGGGGCTGGTCGCACCGTTCGGCATGACATTGGTGCGTGACGTGCTCTACGTGGCCAACACCGATGCGATCGTTCGTTTTCCGTATCGCACCGGCGACACCGCGATCTCGGCCGTTGCGACGCGCGTGG
>NZ_JBDNFF010000243.1:0-40461 GCF_041689975.1 Gemmatimonas sp. | reverse complement strand
CGCAACAGCGAAGCGCAACAGCGAAGCGCAACAGCTGGAACACGGATGAAACGGATGGACGGAAACCAGACGGGATAAGCCAAAAGCGCTTTTAATCTTATCCTGTGCTGTTTCCGTCCATCCGTATTTATCCGTATTCTGGTTTTTCGCTGTTTCCGGTGCGGTGGCCGTTGCTGCGGCCTTGGACGAGGCAGCGTGATCGACGTCGAGCTGGCCGATCCCTACCGAGTTTCGCTCAGTACGTGCAGCATCGCCCGCGTGAACGCCGGCAGGTCTTTCGGCACGCGCGCGCTGACGATGGTGCCGTCGACTACGGCGGGCTCGTCGACCCAGATCGCGCCGGCGTTGGTCAGGTCATCCCGAATGCCCAGCGACGACGTCATGCGCTTTCCGCGCACGATGCCGGCCGAGATGAGAATCCAGGGGCCGTGGCAGATGGTGCCCACGACGCCGCCCTGTTCGTACACGCTCCGCACCAGCGAGAGCACGGACGGATCGCGTCGCAGCTTATCGGGTGCCCATCCGCCGGGCGCCACGATGCCGCGTAGCGTGGTCGGATCGAGGTCGGCCACCTGACCGTCCATCGTGGCGGGGTAGCCCCATTTGCCGTGATAGCTCGCCTCGCCGTTGCCGATCAGCGGCGTGTGATAGCCCGCCTCTTCCAGGCGGAGCTTTGGATACCAGACCTCGAGGTCTTCGTAGTCGGGTCCGACGAGGATGGCGATCGTGCCGAGTGTCGACATAGCGAATCTCAAATTCGGGAAAGAGGCGGAGGCCAGCGAGCTGGTGCGCCCGTGCAGTAGAATACGGCGAAGCCGGAAACGCTCCCCACGGCGTGCAGCTATTCCCGGGAATCGTACTGCGACCGGCCGCCCTTCGCCCTATACACCATGAAGCTTATCGTCGCCATCATTCGTCCGGAGAAGCTGGCGGATGTGAAACGTGCGCTCTTTCAGGTCGGCGTGACCGGCATGACGCTGTCCCGTGTGAGCGGGCACGGTGGGGAGCGGGACGTGGTACAACAGTATCGCGGAGAATCGGTGGTGCTCGAGTTCCACGAGAAGGTCCGGATTGAAATAGCCTGCTCGGAGGAGTTCGTCGAGCGCACCATCGACGCGATCTGCGACGGCGCGCGCACGGGCGACGTGGGCGACGGCAAGATCTTCGTGCTGCCGCTCGATCACACGGTGCGCATCCGCACGGGTGAGCGCGACAATCACGCGCTCACGGCCGTGAATGCCGACGAGATCATGCGACAGACGCAGCATGAAATGCGGATCCCCGACAAGGACGACTACTGATGCCGGCGCCGACGATCTCCTCGGGCGACACCGCGTGGGTCTTGATCTCGACGGCTCTCGTGCTGTTGATGGTGCCCGGGTTGGCTTTCTTTTATGGTGGACTCGTTCGCAGCAAGAGCGCGCTCAACACGATGCTGATGAGTCTGGGCGCGCTGGCGATCGTGACGGTGCAGTGGGTGCTCTTCGGCTACAGTCTCGCCTTCAGTCCGGGCTCGAGCTGGATCGGTGGCCTGAGCTTCCTCGGCTTTCAGGGAGTCACCGCCGCGCCCAATCCCACTTATGCCGCCGCGCTGCCGCATCTGCTCTTTGCCGCGTTTCAGGCGATGTTCGCCGGTATCACCGTCGCGCTCTTTTCGGGCGCGATCATCGATCGCATGCGGTTTGTGGCGTATCTCACGTTCGGTCTGATCTGGACCACGCTGGTGTATGATCCCCTCGCGCATTGGGTCTGGGGCGACGGCGGCTGGCTGCGCAAGCTCGGCGCGCTCGACTTCGCGGGCGGCACGGTGGTGCACATCAGCGCCGGCATTACCGCGCTGGTACTGGCGAAGGTGCTTGGGCCACGACGCGACTTCAAACGCGTCCCGACGGTGCCGCACAACGTGCCGTTCGCACTGCTGGGCGCGGGCCTTCTGTGGTTCGGCTGGTTCGGCTTCAACGCGGGTTCCGCGCTCGCGGCCGATGGTATCGCCGCCAACGCGCTCGTCACCACGCACGCGTCCGCGGCCTCGTGCCTGCTTACATGGATGTTGCTCGAGCTATACAAGGGCGGCCGCGCTACCGCCGTCGGCGCAGCCACCGGCGCCGTGGTCGGCCTCGTCGCCATCACCCCCGCTGCGGGGTTCGTGACGCCGATGTCGGCGTTGGCGATCGGCGTCCTCGCCGCACCCATGTCGTTCTTCGTGCTGCACTACCGCGCGAAAACCTCGCTCGACGACACGCTCGACGTGTTCGCCTGCCACGGCGTGGCCGGCATCATGGGCGCGGTGCTCACGGGCGTCTTCGCCTCGAAGGATGTGAACCCCATCGGCGCCGACGGTCTGCTGCGCGGCAACCCGTCGCTGGTGGGCATTCAAGTGCTCGCCGTCGTGGCCACGGTCGCCTTCGCCGGCACCGCGAGCTTCGGCATTCTGTCCGCCCTCAAGCTGGTGATGCCGCTACGCATACGCGTCGACGCGGAAGTGCAGGGCATCGATCTGGCCGAACATGGCGAGGAAGCGTATCACGGCAGCGACTTGAGTGACTTGACCGGTCGACGCACGGCACTGGGAGACGCGGTGGTGCTGTCGGCGAGTGACATGAAGAGTGTGGTGGCGAGGCGGGCGTAGGGCCAACCGCCAACAGCTCAGGAGGCAGGAGGGAGGGTATCAGGAGGGAGGGTATCAGGAGGGAGGGTGCAGGCACCTCGCGCCGTTCACCTGCTTCCTGCCCCCTGATACCCTCCTTCCTGCCTCCTGAGCAGTCGGCAGTTCCGCCGTCCCACAAACGAAAGGGGCGCTCACCATCACGTGAGCGCCCCACTCCTTATCTTTGCCAACGCCCCTCTTACGCCTTCGTGCGATCCTGCAGCCACGTGAGCGGGATCATGAACAGCGGAGACAGGAAAAGTACGAGCAGGGCGTTGATCCAGATCAGCGCCATGTAATACGCGGTCATCCCCAACGACGCCCAGATGGTGCCCAGCGTTCCGTGAAATTCCACTGTCTGTCTCCGAAGTCGATTGATGCCGGGCACGCAGCTGCGTGTGCCCGCCAAGTGAAGAAAAGAGTAAGCGACCGGGCGGCCGGAAGGTAGGGGGTGGTTGACGCGTCGACGTCGGTGGGCGATCAGTCCAGCATGTCCGAACTGACAATCTTCCCGCCCGAGGCACTGCTGCACGCGTCGCTCGAGGTGGCCATGGCGCCCGTCGTTGGTCCGCTCGTGTTGGCTGTCTCCGGGGGGCGCGACTCCATGGTGCTGCTGCAGGCCGTGGCGCGGTGGGCCCCTGAGCGCATCGCGGCGGTGGCCACTTTCGACCACGGCACCGGCAACTACGCGACCGAGGCGGCGTCGCTGGTGGCGGCGGAGTCGCGCCGACTGGGGCTCACGGTGGTGCGCGAGCGGTCGCGCACGCCGGGCCACAGTGAAGCGGCGTGGCGCGCGGCCCGATGGGACTTTCTCGGCCGGATCGCCCGCGCCTACAAGGCGCGGGTGGCCACGGCGCATACGCGCGATGACCAGCTCGAGACTGTCGTGATGCGTCTCATGCGTGGGGCGGGTGCGCGCGGCCTGGCGGCATTGGCCGCGCCCTCGCGCGTGGTGCGCCCTTGGCTCGGTGTATCGCGGGCTGAGCTGGCCCGCTGGGCGACGCTGGAGAAGGTTGCCTATCTCGATGATCCGATGAACGTCTCGCGCGCCTTCCTGCGCGGACGTGTTCGGCACGAGCTGCTGCCGGCGCTCGAGGCGACGACGCCCGGCTTCGCTGACCAGATCCTCGCGAGCGCCGAGAAGGCGGCGTCGTGGCGACGCGAGGTCGAAGGGCACGTCGATGCGATCGGCCTTGCCGTGTCGCCGTCGCTCGATCGGGTGTCCTGCCCGGCGGCGGCACTGGAGTCCACCTCCAGCGAAGGGCGCGGTGTGCTGTGGCCTGCAATCTGCGCCCGCGCCGGTGTGACACTGGACGCCAAAGGAACTCGCGAGCTCGTGAAGTTTACCAGATCAGGGAAGCGTGGCTCGAGTATTTGTGTCTCAGGTGGAGCGATCGTGCTGCGACGGGGCGCTGCTGCGGGCGAACCAGTCGGCGATCGGTACGAAGTGCGGCGGGTGTCGCCGCCACGGGTTCGCGACGCGTCACGTGCGTGGTCTGGTGTCTCCGAAACGTTGCCACCGCGCTTCGGACGGTTCCGTTGGCGACGACTGCACACCGCGCCACCACCCGGCGAGTGTATGGAGCAGGACCTGTGGTCCATGGGGTTCCCCCGTGGCGAACAGGTCGTGCTGCGCGTCTGGACCGCAGGAGATCGCATCCGAACCGCTGGTGCGCCAGCAGGGAGGCGCGTCACGCGATACTTTTCAGCAGCACATATACCCGCATTGGATCGGCCAACGTGGCCGGTCTTGCTCGTCGCCAACGAGCTCGTGTGGGTTCCTGGAGTTTGCCGTGCTCTCGCGGCACCGTCCCGGCCCGGTCGGTCGGAGTTGATCTGGTACCGGTGTGAGCCCGAGTGTGACTGAGCAGAGCCAACCCATCGCGGAAGATCCTCGCCTCGACGGCCGTGCCGTGAGGCGTATCGTGTACGATGCCGCCACTATTGCCGCGCGTGTGCAGGAGCTGGGCGTGGCGATCACGGCGGCGTATCCCGATGGTGATTTGCTCGTGCTGGGACTGCTCAAGGGCAGTTTTATCTTTCTCAGCGACCTCGTGCGCCACATCCAGCGCCCGTTGCAAGTCGATTTCCTCGTGGCCTCGTCGTACGGCGACGCGATGGAATCGAGCGGCGTGGTGCGTCTTCTCTACGATCCGGAAACGGAACTGGAGGGGAAACACATTGTGTTAGTTGAAGACATCGTGGATTCCGGTCGTACGCTCAATCGGCTCATCGAGCTGTTGGGCGACCGGAAGCCGCGTTCGCTCGAAATCTGCGCGCTGCTGCACAAGCACATCGCGACGGAGCTCCATCATCCCACGCGGTTCATCGGGTTCGATGCGCCGCACGAATTTCTGGTTGGCTACGGGCTAGACCACGCCGAGAATTTTCGGCACCTCCCGTATGTCGCCAGCCTGCAGTAAGGCGCTCAACCCATGGCAACAAACATGACGCCCTCGCCGAAGAAGCCGTTCAACTGGGGACGCTTCTCCAAGACGCTGTCCTTCTGGATCCTCGTGATCCTGATTCCGACCGCGTTCCTGACGTACGGAAACGGTCGTGAATCGCAGGCGCCGGAACTCGACTACAACGCGTATCGACAGCAACTCGAAGTCGGCAACATCAAGACGGCCACGTTCCAGACCGACAACGTGCTGGCTGGTCAATTCAACCAACCGGTGCGGGTGAACAACCGCGAGGCGCGGAAGTTTGTCACGCGTCTGGTGGCGGGCTCCGCCGAAAAGGAGCAGGCGCGCCTCTTCGAGCGTGGTGTGCGGACCAACGCCACCGAGCCGCGTGCGAACTTCGGCAGTCTGCTCATCACCATGCTGCCGTATATCCTGCTCATCGGCTTCTGGATCTTCCTGTTCCGCCAGATGCAATCGGGCGGTAACAAGGCGTTTTCGTTCGGCAAAAGTAAGGCGAAGCTGCTGAGCGGCGACACGCCCAAGATCACCTTTGCCGACGTCGCCGGTGCCGATGAAGCGAAGGTCGAACTGCAAGAAATCATCGAGTTTCTGAAGGATCCGCAGAAGTTCACCAAGCTTGGTGGTCGCTTGCCGAAGGGTGCGCTCCTGGTCGGTCCTCCGGGTACCGGCAAGACGCTGCTCGCCAAAGCCGTGGCCGGTGAGGCCGCCCGTCCGTTCTTCTCGATGTCTGGCTCCGACTTCGTGGAAATGTTCGTCGGCGTCGGCGCCTCGCGCGTGCGCGATTTGTTCGAGCAGGGCAAGGCACATGCGCCGTGCATCATCTTCATCGATGAAATCGATGCCGTCGGTCGCCATCGCGGCTCCGGCATGGGTGGTGGTCACGACGAGCGCGAGCAGACGCTCAACCAGCTGCTCGTGGAAATGGATGGCTTCGAGTCGAACGAGGGCGTGATCCTGATCGCGGCCACGAACCGTCCCGATGTGCTCGACCCCGCGCTGCTGCGCCCGGGCCGCTTCGACCGTCAGATCGTGGTCGACGCGCCGGATCTCCGCGGCCGTGAGGGTATTCTCAAGGTCCACCTGCGCAACAAGCCGCAGGCCGAAGACGTGAGCGTGCATCTGTTGGCGCGTGGTACCCCGGGCATGGCTGGCGCCGACCTCGCGAATCTGGTGAATGAAGGCGCGTTGCTCGCGGCCCGAAAGGGTCACGACAAGATCTACATGAGCGATCTCGAGGAAGCGAAGGATCGCGTCATGCTGGGCGCCGAGCGCAAGTCGCTCGTCATGAAGGACGATGAGCGTCGTCTCACGGCGTTTCATGAAGCCGGACATGCGGTGTGTGCGATGATGGTCTACGGCAACGATCCGTTGCACAAAGTCACCATCGTGCCGCGTGGTCGCGCGCTCGGTATCGCCTTCACGCTTCCCGAGGATGATCGGGTGTCGGTCACCCGCGAGCAGCTCGAAGCGAAGCTCGTGATGGCGTACGGTGGTCGTGCCGCCGAAGAGATCGTGTTCGGTCACAACCGCGTCACCACCGGCGCGGCCAGCGACATTCAGCAGGCCACCAGCATCGCCCGTCGGTACGTCACGCAGTGGGGACTCTCCGATACCATCGGGCCGATCCTGGTTGGTGACGTCGAACAGGAGCTCTTTCTCGGTCGCGACATCCAGACGCGTCGGGAGGTCTCCGAGCAGACCGCGCAGCTGGTCGATTCCGAAGTGAAACGCGTGGCGTTCGAGGCGCATGCTCGGGCCGTCGCCGTGCTCACCGAGCATCGTTCGCTGCTCGACATCGTGGCTACGCAGTTGCTCGAGCGCGAGACGCTCACGCGTGACGACATTTTGCTGCTCAAGGCCGGCAAGGAACTGCCGCCGCGCCTGCCGCCCGACATGCCGATGATGCCGCAAACGCTGGCGACGCCGGCCGTGCCGGTGGCCCGTCCGATCGCGCCGCCGATGCTGGGCGGTCCGGAAATCGCCCCTGCATAATCGCGACCTGGGTCCGGCGTGACGGACCTCAGCAACGTGCAGGAAATGCAGTGCACACGGCGCGACGGCCTCGAATTCGGGGTCGTCGCGTGACGTTGGCGGGTTGACCACAACGCGAAGACCGCCGCGCGCCCGTTTTCAGCTACCACCGTCGATCATCGCCCCGGTCGTGGCCGTTGTGGTGCTGTTCTCGGCGTATCTCGCCACGGCCGCGCCGGATCTCACCTTTTGGGATGCCACGGAACTCGTGACGGCGGCGCGCACGCTCGGCATTCCGCATCCGCCGGGCACTCCGCTCTGGGTGCTCATCGCGCACGTGGTCTCGAACCTGTTCTCCAATACCGGACCGGCACGTGCCGTGACCATGGTGTCGGTGCTGGCGAGTGCGTTGGTGGGCGGTGTCGGTGCGTCGATGCTGGGACGGTGGATTGGATCGCGTGGTGCCGTAGTTGGCGCCGTGGTCGCCGGCACGATGACGACAGTCTGGAGTAATGCCACCGAGACCGAAGTGTATGCGCTGTCGTTGCTCTGCTCGGCGCTGATGCTCGCTGCTGGCGAGTATGCCGGTCGGCCTGGTGTGTCGGATCACGCGTGTCGCCGCGCGCGCGCGCTGATCGTGTTCATGGCGGCGATCGCGGTGCCGTTGCATTTGAGTGTATTGGTGGCACTGCCGGCCGCGCTGGTGTTCGCGTGGAGCGGCCCTCGTGTACGGCGGCTCGATGTGATCGGCTGGGGCGCGCTCGCTCTGCTCGGTGTGTCGGCGGTGGCCGTGCTTCCGCTGCTGTACGCTGCCGGGCCCGAACTGGCGTCGGGTCATCCCGACTCGCTGCGGGCGCTGGTGGCTGTGCTGCGCCGCGAGCAGTACCAAGTTGCCGGACTGCTGCCGCGCATGGCGCCGCTCTGGCTGCAGCTGGCGAACGTGTTCGAGTGGGCCGACTGGCAGGTCGCGTTCGGCGTCCATCCGTTCCCCACGCCGTCCGTGCCGCGCACCCTGCTTACCCTGTCGTTCGTGTGGCTGGCGGCGATCGGGCTGCGCACGGTGTGGCGTTATGAGGCGCGGGTAGGGCGCGCCATGCTGGTGCTGCTGCTGTCGGGCACCATGGGAGTGGCCTGCTGGCTCAACATGCGTGCTGGTCCCACGTTCGGCGGCAGCTTCATTCCGGCCGGCGCAGCGCATGAGGCGCGTGAACGCGACTACTTCTTCGTACTCGGTTTCTGGAGCTGGGGACTATTGGCGGGGGCTGGTCTTGCCGCGATCGCGGCGGCGTTCTCCAAACGCCTGCCAGCGCCGATCGCCGCCTTGCCGCTGCTGCTCGGCGCCGTGCCGCTGGTGGCCAATCGTTCCGTGATGGATCGCACCCGTGAGCCGATCGCGATGATGCCACGCGCCTACGCCCGGCTCCTGCTCGACGCGGTACCGCAGCGCGGGGTGCTGCTCGCCGCCGGTGACAACGACACGTTTCCGCTTTGGTATCTGCAGCAGGTGGAAGATTACCGGTCGGATGTGACCGTGGTCACGGTGCCGCTCCTCGGCGCCGCGTGGTACCGCGAGTCGCTCGCCAAGCGTCGGCTGTTACCGCCCGAGGCGGTGCGCAGTTGGCCGGGGCTCGAGGCCACGCTGCGGTCGGTCATGATCCACGCCACCGAAGACGGGCGCGACGTGCGGGTCAGCACCTTGCTGGCCCGTCCCGACCGCGATCGCATCGACCGGACGCAGGGATGGGCGTTGCAGGGGCTGGTCTATGCGCCGTCGGCGAGTACTGCGCGGGGCGCGATCACGCTCGATGCCCCCGCGTTGGCGCGCGCGCGGGAGCAGGTGCCTCGCTCCGTGCTCGCCCCTATCCCGGCCGGCGCCGATCCGGCCGTGGCGCAGATGCAGTCGCTGCTGCGTTGTACGCAAGTGCGGCGTATCGACGACCCGTTACTTGTGTCGTCGTGCAATGCTCCCTAACCTTATGTGCTATGCCAATTTCGGACCATGTCGCAACGATGGTGGCGGAGGTTCGTGAGCGCATCGCCGCCGCACGCGCACGGGGCGGACACGGACAGGACGTCACCCTGATCGCGGTCACGAAAACCCATGGTCCCGACGCCGTTCTGGCGGCCTGGCACGCGGGCGTCCACGATGTGGGCGAGAACAAAGTGCAGGAAGCCGAAGCAAAGATGGCGCAGGTGCCGGTGCCGGTCCGCTGGCATCTGATCGGTCATCTTCAGCGCAACAAGGCGAAGAATGCCGCGACGTTCGACCTCGTCCACAGTCTCGATAGCGAACGGCTTGCCGTCGCGCTCAACGACGCGGCCGGCGTGGCGCAGCGGGTGCTCGAGGTGCTAGTGCAGGTCAACGTGAGCGGGGAGTCCACTAAGAGTGGGTTTGCGCTCCACGAACTGCCGACCGTCGCTGAGCGCCTCCACGCCTGCAGCAATCTGCGAGTCCGGGGCGTGATGACGATGGCGCCGTTCGATGCCGATGAATCGGTATTGCGTGGCGTCTTCCATGGCGCGCGGGACGCGCGGTCGCAGCTGCAGGCGGCCGGGTTCGGGGCCGAGTGGTTGAGCATGGGCATGTCGGGCGACTACGAAATCGCTGTCGAAGAAGGCGCAACGCATGTACGGCTGGGCACAATGCTGTTCGGCAGTCGGACCTGATTCACCCGGGAATTCGCATGGCGGACGACGGCTTTCAAGGCTTCCATCTCACCGCGCTCGATGCGCGGCGCTTCGATTTCGGCAACGCACTGCGTGGCTACGATCGCGCGCGCGTAGACCAGTTCCGCGAGCAGGTCGCCGAGGAACTGGAGCGCTTGTCGCGTGCCAATCAGGAGCTCGATCAGAAGGCGCGTAACTTCCACGAGCAGCTGAAGTCGTTTCGCGATCGCGACAAGGCGCTCAACGAAGCGCTCGTGAGCGCCCAGCAATTGCGCGGTGACATCAAGGAGCAGGCGGAGCGCGAGGCGCAGTTGATCCTGCGTGAAGCGCAGGCCGAGGCCGACAAGCTGCTGCAGGGTGTGCGCGACGAACTGCGTCGCACCGAAGAAGAGGTGCAAGCGCTCTGGCGCACGCGTCGGAGCTATCTCGCGCAGCTGCGTCATCATCTCGAACGTCAACTCACCGAGCTGAACTCCGCGGAATCCGAACCGATCCCCGACTTCACGACGCCGCGCACCATGGCGGCGATCCGTGCGGAACCATCGGTGGTGCAGGAGATTCGCGAGTTACCCCCACGCCCGGCGGCCCCTACGCCGTCGTGGCTCGATGTTGTCGAGGATGACGCATGACCGCCTCACAGAATTCCCGTCCGCAGCTGCAGTACACGCAGGAGCACACGGCGGTCGGCCTGTCGCATCCGGCGCTCGGTCTGCACGCACGTGAACGCATCGAAGCGTGTGCGCAGGCCGTGCGCGCGCGCTTTTCGCGCGCGGTCGATGCCGCGATCATCCTTGGCACCGGCCTTGGTGGCCTGGCCGACGAGATCGACGTCGAGCAGACGATCGAGTACAAGGATCTGCCCAACTTTCCGCTGTCCACCGTCGAGTCGCACAAGGGCCGGTTGCTCTGCGGCACGCTCGGCGGCAAGACGGTCGTAGCCATGCAGGGCCGCTTCCATCGCTACGAGGGCTATTCGCTGCAGCAGGTCACGTTCCCCGTGCGCGTGCTGCGGGCGCTGGGCGCACAGACGTTGATCGTGAGCAACGCGTGTGGCGGTATGCATCCGCTGTGGGAGGCGGGCGATCTGATGCTGATCTCCGATCACATCAACCTGCTCGGTGACAATCCGCTCATCGGACCGAACGACGACACGCTCGGTGCGCGCTTCCCCGACATGTCGGAACCGTACGATCCGGCCCTCCGTGCGCTCGCGCGCGAGGTGGCGGTGCAGAACGGCATCACACTGCGTGAAGGCGTGTATGTAGCGGTGCAGGGGCCCAACCTGGAAACGCGCTCCGAGTATCGTTTTCTGCGTGGTATCGGCGCCGACGTGGTAGGCATGAGTACCGTGCCGGAAGTGATCGTGGCGCTCCACGGCGGTATGCGCGTACTCGGGCTGTCCATCATTACCGACAAGTGTCTTCCGGATGCGCTCGAGCCGGCCAGTCTTGCCCAGATCGTGGGCGTGGCCCGTTCCGCCGAACCGAAGCTTGCCGCCGTCGTGAAGGGCGTGATCGCGCGCATGTAGCACCGCGCGTCCGCTGTGTCACCGCTGTTTCGCTACCTGACTGAACGCTCCGAATTACCCGCTCTCATGACTGCACCGCAGGACACCGTTTCGTATCCGCTTCTTCCCGACTCGGGCGCTGACGCCTTCGAGCAGGAACTGCTCGCGCGCTGGGACGCCGAACAGCTGTTCGAGCAGGCACAGGCCGCGCGGGCCGGCGCCAAGCCGTTCGTGTTCTACGAGGGGCCGCCCACGGCCAATGGCCGTCCGGGCATTCACCATGTATTCTCACGCACGATCAAGGACCTCTTCTGCCGCCACCGCGCGATGCAGGGATACTTCGTGCCGCGGAAGGCCGGGTGGGATACGCACGGCCTGCCGGTGGAAATCGAAGTCGAGAAAGAGCTGCAGCGCGAAGAAGCGGCGCGTCAGGGCGTCGATCCGTCGGAGATCGCGAAACTTGGCGGCAAGCAGCTCATCGAACAAACCGGTGTGGCCGAGTTCAACCGTCGCTGCCGCGAGAGCGTGTTCAAGTATCGCGGCGACTGGGAAAAGCTCTCGCAGCGCACGGCCTACTGGCTCGACTACGACGACCCCTACGTCACGTACTCGCACAACTTCGTGGAGTCGGTGTGGTGGGCCCTGCGTACGCTGCACGAGAAATCGCTGCTGGTGCGCGGGCACAAGATCCTGCCGTATTGTGCGCGCTGTGGTACCGCGCTCTCCAGCCACGAGGTCGCGCAGGGGTATGACGACGTCGACGATCCGAGCGTGTACGTGGCGCTCGATCTGCTCGACGAGCAGGGCCACGCGCCTGCGCAGCGTCGTCGCATTCTGGTGTGGACGACCACGCCGTGGACGCTTGTGTCGAACACCGCGCTGGCGGTGCATCCCACACTCACGTACGTGGAGCTGCGCAAGAAGTCGGGCACCGAGTGGACCATCATTCTGGCCGACGCGCGCGTGTCGGGCGTGCTCGGCGCCGATTGGGCGGATCGCTGGGACGTGACCGGCCAGATGACCGGCGCGGACCTGTCGGGCAAACGCTATCGCCGACCGCTGGACTGGGTGCCGTATCCCGAAGAGGGCCGTCATGAAGTGATCGTGACGGAAGACTTCGTGAGTGCGGACGACGGCAGCGGCGTGGTGCATATGGCGCCGGCCTTCGGTGCCGACGACTACGCAGCGGGCCAGCGTCATGGCCTCGCCTTCCTGCAGCCGGTGACGGCGCGCGGCGAGTTCACCGACGATGTGCCGGAAGTGGGCGGCGTATTCGTGAAGCAAGCCGACGCGCGTATCATCGAGGTGCTACGCGAGCGCGACGTGCTCTGGAAAGCCACCACCTTCACGCACTCGTATCCCCATTGCTGGCGCTGCGGCACGCCGCTGCTGTACTACGCACGCGGGTCGTGGTTCGTGCGCACCACGGCGACGCGTGACAGCCTGATGGCGCGAAATGCGGCCGTGGATTGGCATCCTGACGAAGTCGGCACCGGCCGCTTCGGTGAGTGGCTTGCCAACAACGTCGACTGGGCTATTTCGCGCGATCGCTACTGGGGTACGCCGCTCCCGGTGTGGGTCAATGACGCAGACGCCACTGAAATCGATGTGATCGGCAGCTATGCCGATCTCGCCGCGCGCATCGGCCGGCCGCTGCCCGAGGATTTCGATCCGCACAAGCCGCACATTGATCAATACACGTGGCCGGCCCCGTCGGGGACGGGTACCATGCGTCGCGTGCCCGAAGTGATCGACACCTGGTTCGACTCGGGCTCGATGCCGTTCGCACAGTGGCACTATCCGTTCGAGAACCACGACAAAGTCGAGGCGCAGTTCCCGGCCGACTTCATCTGCGAGGGCGTCGATCAGACGCGTGGCTGGTTCTACTCGCTGCTGGCGATCGCGACGGGGCTGGGCGATGCGCTGCCCAACAACACCGATCGCACCGCGGCGCCGTATCGCCATGTGGTCGTGAACGACCTCGTGCTCGACGCGCAGGGTCAGAAGATGTCCAAGAGCAAGGGCAATACCGTCGACCCGTGGCAGGTACTGGAGCGTCATGGCGCCGATGCGGTACGTCTGTTTCTGGTGGCCACCAGCCAGGTGTGGGTGCCGCGTCGTTTCGACGAGAACGCGATCCGCGAAACGGCCGGGCGGTTCCTGCTTACTTTTCGCAACGTGTACAACGGCATCTTCGCGCAGTACGCCAACTTCGGATGGACGCCGAGCGCGAACGATCCCCGAGTGGCCGATCGTCCGGCGTTGGATCGCTGGATCCTGTCGCGTCTCACGCGGGTGGAGGCGGAAGTCGATCAGTATCTCGACAACTACGACGCCACCCTGGCGGCGCGTCGCGTGATGCAGTTCATGGACGACGACGTCTCCAAGTGGTACGTGCGTCAGTCGCGCGCCCGCTTTTATGAAATCGACAGCGCCGACAACCGGGCGGCGTTCGCCACCCTGCACGAAGTGCTCGCTGTCACTTGCCGGTTGCTGGCGCCGTTCGCGCCATTCATCACCGACGCCGTGCACCGAGCCCTGACCGGAACGTCGGTGCACCTCGCCTCGTATACGCGGCCGAATCCGACGCCGGTTGACGAAACACTCGAGTCCGCCATGAACGACATTCGGACCCTGGCGGGGCTGGCCCGTGCGGCCCGCGACGTGGCCGACGTGAATGTGCGCCAGCCCCTGCCGTCGGTGCAGTGCGTGGTGCCGGGGCACCCCGGACCGGCGTCGGAACTGGGTGCCCTACTTGCCTCCGAGATCAACGTGAAGTTGGTGGAGTTTGTGAGCTCAACCGACGCCCTCGTATCGCTCGAGGTGAAGGGCAATTTCCGCACGCTCGGCAAGAAGTTCGGCAAGGAGACGCCGCTGGTGGCGGCGGCCGTGCCGGTCATGCCCGTCGAGCTCATCCGTCAGCTGGCCGGTGGCGAATCGGTCACGATCGAGGTGGCGGGAACTCCGCGCTTGATTGCTCCCGATGACGTCGCCATCATCCGGCGCGCCTCGGGTGCCGCCGTGGTTCAGGAAAGTGGCGGATACGGCGTGGCGCTCGACACCACGATTACCCCCGCGCTGCGGGCTGAAGGGTTGGCACGCGAAGTGATCAGCAGAGTGCAGCGTCTCCGGAAGGAGGCGCAGCTGGATGTGAGTGACCGCATCGCGGTGGCAATCGCCGGTGATGAGGAGCTGGAGGGCGCTGTGGCCACGCACCGTGGCCGTATCGCTGACGAGGTGCTCGCCGTGCGATTGGTGCTCGGCACGGAGGCTGGCTCGCCGTTCCATGCAGATGGCAACGGTTCCACGTGGACCGCGACGCAGGTGGTGGACGTCGATGGACGTTCGATCCGCCTCGCGCTCACCAAGGAAGGGTCGTAATGGCTGGATCCAACGCCGCGAAGGATACGAAGAAGTCGAAGCCGATGCCCAAGAAGCAATTACAGCACTTCCAGAAGCGGTTACTCGAAGAGCGGAAACGCGTGCTGAAGGAGCTCGGGCACCACGGGGAAGCGTTCGGTCCCAACGGCGATGCCGACGGCGACACCAGTGCGTACTCCTTCCATATGGCCGATCAGGGCACCGACGCCATGGAACGGGAGAAGGCGTTCCTGTTTGCTTCGCAGGAGGGTCGCTTCCTGTTTCATATCGATCAGGCCCTGCGTCGCTTGTACAAGTCGCCGGAGACATTCGGCAAGTGCCACCAGTGTTGGGAAGATATCGCGTTCGAGCGACTCGACGCCTTGCCGCATGCGCGCTACTGCTTTGCGTGCAAGCAGCGTGAGGAAGACGCCAAAAAGGGCTGATGTGAAGGCACTCGTCGCAATTCCTGTCCTCCTTGTCGTCCTCGTCCTCGACCTGATTACCAAGGCCGTGGCGGTCGCGACACTCGCGCCCGCCGGCGGAGCCAGTCCGGTATTCGGGAACTGGTTCCGGTTCGCGCTGGTGTACAACCCAGGGGCGGCCTTCGGGCTGCATCTGGGCAACTACTCGCGCTGGATCTTCATGGCGCTCACGTGCGGCGCCATCGTGATCCTGTGGCGACTCTACCAGCAGACCGCGCCGGACGATCTGCGCAAAGCGCTCGCCGTGTCCCTCGTGGCGGCGGGCGCGCTCGGCAACGTCATCGACCGGATCCGGTCGGATCTGGGCGTCGTCGACTTTATCGATATCGGGTTCGGGGTGCATCGCTGGCCCACGTTCAACGTGGCGGACATGGCGGTCAGCAGCGGCGCGTTCCTGCTGGCGCTGGTGCTGTGGGGCGAGGAAAAGCGCGAAACGGCCGCGGCCGCTGCGGCGGTGGCCGCCGAGCAGAGCGCCGCGCGGATAGTGAGCGCTCCGGCGCCTGAACAGGCCGACCTGACGCGATGACGAACCCGACCCGCAGTGCCACGGCGTCGGCTGTCGTCAACGACGTGCCGGCCGCCTCGGCCACGCTCCGCTTCTGGAGTCTCGTGCTGCTCATCACGGCGGCCGACGCGATTTCGAAAGCGCTGGCCGTCGAGTATCTCGCGCCACGTCATATTCCACATAGAATTCTCGGCGACGTGGTGCGCTTCACGCTCGCGTACAACCCAGGGGCGGCCTTCGGCATGCACCTCGGTCCTGCGTCACGCTGGATATTTGCGGCGCTCAGCGTCGTGATTGTCGTGGTGCTGATTCGCGCCACGGCCGACCTCACCCGGATCTCACGGCTCGCCGCGTTCGGCGTGCCCGTCGTGGTCGGGGGAGCCATCGGCAACCTGCTCGATCGCATTCGGCTGCGAGACGGCGTCGTGGATTTCATCGACATCGGGTACGGCGACGTTCGCTTCTGGACGTTCAACGTAGCCGACACTGCCGTTACCATCGGAGCTGGTTGTCTCGTGATCGCATTGTGGCAGTTGGACAAAGCACAGCAGCAAGCGACGGCCTCGTGAACGCTGCTTCAGGAGCCGCGTCGGGAACCCCGTCGGCAGCCGTGCATGATTTTCAGCTCGCGGACGACAGTGGCGACGCGGGTGAACGGCTCGACCTGCTCGTGTCACGTCACTGTGCGCTGTCGCGGACTCAGGCGGCGACGCTGATCGCTACCGGTCAGGTCACGGTCAACGGGAAGGCGGAGAAGGCCTCGTATCGCAGTGAAGCGGGCGACCGAATCCATGTGGTGATTCCGCCGCCGCCGGGACGGGACATCGTCCCCGAGAACATTCCGCTGGATATCGTCTACGAAGACGAGTATCTGCTGGTGGTCGACAAGGCCGCCGGCATGGTCGTGCATCCGGCGCCTGGCAACTGGACGGGCACGCTGGTGAACGCCCTGATCGGGCGCGGCGAGCCGTTGGCCGATGGAGGCAGCGAGGAGCGCGCCGGCCTCGTGCACCGTCTCGACAAGGACACGTCGGGACTGCTGATCGTGGCCAAGACCGATGTGGCCCATCGCTCGCTCAGCGCTGCTCTGGCCGCACGCAAGGTGACCCGACGGTACGTGGCCCTCTGCTGGGGCCACCTGTCCACCGACAACCTTACGGTGGAGAAGCCCATCGGCCGCGATCCACGGGACCGAACGAAGATGACGATCGTCCCTGACGGACGGATGTCGCGGACGGATTTCGTGCGCCTCGGTCGGTTCGACTCGGCGGATCTGCTGCGCGCCCACCTGCACAGCGGGCGGACGCATCAGATTCGCGTCCACCTGTCGTCGATCGGCCACCCGGTGGTCGGTGACGATACGTACGGGGGAGGAGGCGGTCGGCGGTTGGTGGAGTTGCCTGGCAGACGGCACTTCCTGCACGCGGCTTGGCTGCGCTTCCGTCATCCGATCACGGGAGCTCCGGTCGACCTGCGTTCGCCGCTTCCGGCGGACCTGCGTCAGTCGTTGTCCGTTGTCAGCCTCATGCCGGAACTCGCCACACACCAGGATCCGCTCGATGTCTTCGGGTTCTACAAAACCGATGAAGTCCTTCCCGGACACAAGCCAAACGATCACGACGACGCCCTCGATTAGCGGCGACGACGGCGACGAGCAGCGCCCCCGGGTGCTGGTCGTCGCGTCCGACCGGGATACGTTCGGCATTCCGGTCGAGCAAGTCCGAGAGGTGATTCGGAGCGCCTCGCTCCGCCGGGTGCCGGGCAGTCCGCCGGTGCTCCGCGGTATCGTCAACGTACGGGGCGCCATCGTCACCGTGTTGGACCTTCAGGCCCTCCTGACGGGAGCGCGTGCCGTCACGGCGGGGTCAGTCGTCCTCCTCGAGTACGGATCGCGCCTCATCGGGCTCGCCGTGCATGCCGCGCACGATGTCCGCGTGCTGGAAGCGTTGCTCGAGTCCCCACACGAGCGCGAGTCCGCCGTCGACCGCATCGTGCCGCTGGACGCCGTGGCGCTCTGCGCGCGGCACCTGCATTCAGCCGACGAGAGGGAACGGTGAGCCGAACGGTACTCATTTGCGACGACGCGATCTTCATGCGCACCATGGTGGGAGACATTCTCACGCAGGCGGGCTTCGAGATCATCGGAGAGGCGGAAACGGGCGTGCAGGCGGTGGAGCGCTATCAGCAGCTTCGTCCCGACCTCGTCACGATGGACATTGTGATGCCTGACATGGGCGGGATCGATGCGGTCCGGGAGATCACGAAGCTCGATCCCGGTGCCAAGATTCTCATGTGCAGCGCGATGGGACAGCAGGCGCTGGTGGTCGAAGCCATTCAGGCCGGAGCGAAGGACTTCGTGGTGAAGCCGTTCCAGCCCAGCCGTGTTCTCGAAGCCGTGAACCGCGTTCTCGCCGCATAGGTCGTCGCGGTCGTACGTTCCGAACTAACGGCCATGGACGCCGCTCGGTATGCCACGCTGTTCCTGAGTGAATCGCGCGAGCATCTCACGGAAGTCGACGACGCGTTGCTCGCCCTCGAGCGTGACGCTGCGCACGCGAACGCTGCGGCAACCGGCGCTCACATCGCGACAGTCTTTCGCGGTGTGCACACCATCAAGGGCATGGCCGCTGCCATGAGCTACGCCGCGGTCGAGCAGCTGTCGCACGCGCTCGAGAGCCGCTGCGAGCCGCTGCGCAGCGCTGAAGAAGCGCTGAGCGGCGACGTGCTGGCGCTGCTGTTCGACGGCACCGATCTGTTGCGCGCCGCCGTCGATGCAGTGCCGCGTGGACACACTGAGCTCACGTCGTCCATGCGCGCATTTGTGCAACGACTCGGTTCGGTAGCGGCGGTCGACGACGCCGGTGCAAATGTCCATGCCATTGCGGACACGCCGGAGGTCATTCCCGATGTGCCGAGTGATGCGGTCGGTACCGCCCGGCAGGTGGATGTGCGCCTCACCGCGGATTGCCCGCTGAAGGGCGTGCGTGCCATGATCGTGTTGGCCAAGCTGTCGGCGTTGGGCACACTGCGCGGCGCCGAGCCCGCACAGGAGCGCTGGCAGGACGATCTCTTCGACGGTGCGTTCCGGCTCACGCTGCAGTCGTCGGCCTCCGACGACGAGATCACCGCCGCGGCGCAGAGCGCCGGAGATGTGGCACGCGTTGCGGTGACGCTGGCCAGGCCTACGCCGGCGCAGGGGAGCGCCCGCGTGACTGACGCGCCGCGCACGGTGCGTCTCGATGCGCGCCGACTCGATACGCTGCTCGACCTGGTCGGCGAGTTGGTGATTACCCGTGACCGTCTGTTGCGCGCCATCGAGCAATCGGATCATCCCGATCGCGCCGTCGTGCGCGCGGCCGCCGATGCGGCACGTCTCGTGGCCACACTGCAGGATGAAGTGCTGCAGGCGCGCATGCTGCCCGTGGCGCAGGTGTTCGATCGCTTCCCGCGGCTCGTCCGCGACATCGCGCGCGATCTCGGCAAGGACGTACGTTTCACGATGGAGGGCCGCGAGATCGAACTCGATCGATCGCTGCTCGATGCCATCGGCGATCCGATCATGCACCTGCTGCGCAACGCGCTCGATCACGGCTTCGAAGACGCCGACACCCGTCGCGCCGCAGGTAAACCAGCCAGCGGCGAACTGATTCTGCGCGCGGCGCGTGATCGGGCCACCGTCGTGATTCAGGTGCAGGATGATGGGCGCGGAATCGATCGCGATGTCGTGCTGCGTCGTGCGCACGAGCAAGGGCTGGTACAGGAGCAGATCACCACGCTGGCCGATGACGCGCTGTTGCAGTTGGTCGCGCATCCCGGATTCTCCACCGCCAGGTCGGTGACCTCGATCTCCGGACGTGGCGTCGGCGTGGATGTGGTGAACACTCGCGTGCGCGCGCTGGGCGGTCAGATCGACCTCGAGACGATCACCGGTGAAGGCACGGTGTTCACGATGCGGCTGCCGCTCACGCTCGCGATCATGCGCGCGCTGCTGGTGCAGGTGGGCGGTGATACCTACGCGATTCCCGCCGCGCACGTGATGGAAGTGCTGGAATTCCACGGAGCGTCCCGTAGCACCGGCGCGCTCACCATCACCGTCCGGGACGAGACTGTACCGCTGGTGGCGCTGCAGCAGCGCTTCGAGGATGACCCCTTGGCGCCTGCCGTCGCCAATCCGGACGGGGTACGTCATGTCGCCATCGTCGAGGTGGCGGGACGGAGAACGGCGTTGTTGGTGGACGCCTTGTTGGCCCAGCAGGATATCGTGGTGAAGCCACTGGACGCCGTCCGCGGCGCCCGGCCCTGGTTCAGCGGCGCCACCGTGCTCGGTGACGGGAGCCCCGCGCTCATCGTCGATGTGAGTAGTGTGGCATGACGAAGTGAAGACGACTCGTGACCGAAGGTGACTTGAACATGTCGGCGATCCGGTCTCTCAAGACCATCCAGCTGGATGCACTGCGTGAAACGGCCAACATCGGCGCCGGTCACGCCGCGACGGCGTTGTCGCAGATGACCGGCAGCACGATCATGATCAAAGTGCCGAACATCACGGTCGCCAGCATCGAAGAGCTGCCCTCGCAGTTCACGCCGGAAGAAGAGCCGGTGGCGGCCGTCCTGATGCACATGCTCGGGGACCTCAGTGGTCGCACGATGCTCGTATTTCCGAAACCGACGGTGATGCGTCTGGCCGAACTGATGCTGCGTCGGCCGGTCGGTTCGTCCACGGCCTTCAGTGAACTCGAGACGTCGGCGATCAAGGAAGCCGGCAACATCCTGAGCGGCGCGTACATGAACGCGCTCAGTGACTTCCTCGGTATGCTGCTGCTGCCGTCGCCGCCGAGTCTGGTGATCGACATGTCCACCGCAGTGCTGACCAGTGCGATCGGCGAGTTCTCGCCCGATCCCGATGCCATTCTCTGCGTCGAAAGCGAGTTCCAGCTCATGGAGATGCAGCAGACACTGCGCGGCTTCTTCCTGCTCCTCCCCGATCCCGCCTCGTTGCAGGTGATGCTCCGCGCGTTGCGGCTCGCCTGAGCGTCGGGACCGCTCCGCTCATGTCGTCTGTCATGTCGGCCGGTCGCGACGTGGACCTGCTGCGAGCGCTGATCGAGCGTGTCGACCAGCAGGATCCCGGTGCGTTCAACAACCTCGGCGTGCTGTATCACGCGCGCGGGCTGCACGCGGAAGCGGTCGATGCGTTTCTCCGCGCGCTCGCGATCGATGCGCGCATGCGTACCGCCGCGCGCAACCTCGAGATCGCCGCCGCGCAGCCGGGCGCCTGCGATGCGCGCATGACGGCGCTCGACACGCGCGTGGCCGCTGATCCCGACGATCGTGCGGCGGCCCTCGAGCGCGCGCGACTCTCGCGTTTGGTCGGCCGGAACGAAGCCGCTATCCGTCAGCTCGAAACCCTGCTTGCCGAAGATCCCGACGACGCGACCGCGCTCTTCGAGCGTGGACTGATCGAACAGCGCGCGGGCGATCTCCGGCGAGCGCAACGCTGGTTCGAGCGTGCCGTGAATGTGGGTGGCGCCGACACCGACGCCCGTTTGCATCTCGCGGAAGTGCTGTATCAGCGCGGCCAGAATGAGCAGGCGTTGGAGTGCCTCGACCTGCTGCTGGCCCGCCAGGCGGACTGTGCCGACGCGCATCTGCTGCGCGGCTTCGTCCTTGGCGACATGGGGCGTCACGACGCCGCGATCGCCGCCGCGCGGCTGGCGGCGCAGCTCAATCCCACGCTCTCCACGGCGCAGATCGATCTCTCGCTCGAATCGGGGGCCCAGGCCGGGACACCGGTGGCGATCGATCCGTCGCCGGTGAACGGCATGATGCGGGTAGCGCCCGAAGGAGCGCTCGCCCGCTACGGGCTTGGACTCGCCTTTCGGCAGCGCGGATATTTCGACGAAGCGCGCCGCGAGTTTGAACGGTCGATCGCCGGTGGCGAGGATGCGCGCCTGGCGGAGCACGCACTCGGTGAGCTCGATCTGATTGCCGGTCGATGCGACGACGCGCGTGCGCGGTATGAATCGCTGCTGGCGCTGCACGAACAGCCGCGCCTGTGGAACGAGCACGGTGTGGCGTTGCACCAGTCGGGCGACGTGCACGCGGCGGCCGACAGCTATCGTCGCGCGCTGCGCATCGATCCGCGCCATGCGCTGGCCTATAACAATCTGGGCGTCGCGCTCGACGATCTCGGCGATCACCAGGCCGCACGCGAGTCGTTCCTGCGCGCGGCCGAACTCGATCCCCCGCTCATCATCGCGCGCCTCAATCTGGCGCGGTGGCTGGCGGGACAGCGCGATCCGTTGGCCGCCCTGGCGCTGCTGCGCGAACTCGTGGCGTTCCATCCGCGTGATGCGACGTCGTGGCAGGTCATGGGTACGGTGTTGCAGGCGCTGGAGCGCCCCGAGGAAGCGCGCGATGCGTTGCTCACCGCGATCGAGTGCCGACCGTCGCACGCCGAAGCCCGCTACGGGCTCGCGCGCATCCTCGAGCGGCTCGGCGATGCCGATGGAGCGGCGCGCGAAACACAACTGGCGCTGAAGTACGCGCCGATGCGTACCGCATCACGCCTCTCGGTGGCGATCGACTTGCAGCGCGAGTGCCCCGATGCAGTGGGTGCGCTCGAGCTGCTGGTCATACAGGGCGGGTCGCCACTGCGCGGCATCGTGCTGCCGGGCGATGATCTCGCGGCGCTTTTGCCCGAGCAGCACCCGGCGCAGCACCCGGAATCGTCCGCCGTGTCCGACGAACTGCCTGTCGGCCACGATGCGATCGCGACGGCGATCGCGACGGCGGTGGCGAAGGCGATCACGGATGCCGCACGCGCCTGCGAGGAAGCCGACGGCTTTGCGACGCGGACGGTGCATGGTGAGGCCCTCGAACGGTACGTGCGGGCGCGTGCCGCCGTCGACGCGCCGTCAGTAGCGGCCATGTCGGCCCCGATGCAGCTCCTGTGGCAGCGCGCCACGCTGGGCGAGGCACGGTCGTTGTGTCTGCTGGGCCGTGGGGGCGAGGCGCTCCCGCAACTCAGGCGGGCCGGTGCCGTCTGGCCGTATCATCCGGAGGTGCTGGCGCTGTTCGCGTTCGCCGCCGCCTCCCACGCGGACCGCGATCCGGCGAGTGCGGAGACGGCGCGATCCGCCATGCTGCGCCTGTTGCGGCAGGACGTGACCAGCGCGGCCCTGCTGCACTTCGCCGGCGATGCGGCGATGAAGTTGCACGATGAAGCGCTGGCCCTTGGCTTCTATCGTCGCGCCCTGGCGCACGATCCGGCGCGTCCCACGGCGCGCGTCATGATCGCGCGCATGCTGCGCGAGCGCGGGGATCTGCTCGCGGCGCGTCTCGAGCTGGTGGCCGCGCTGTCGGCGGTCCCGAACTGGCGCGACGCCGTGCTCGAACTGGCGCGCGTGCACCGCGATGCGCGGCGGCATGCCGACGCGCGCTGGATTCTAGTGGATGTGCTCGAGCGCTGTCCCACCGATATCGAGGCGCTGCAGCTGCTCGTCGAGGTGCTCGTGGGCGAGGAGCGTCCCGACGATGCGCGCATCGTGGTGGATCGCGTGCTGCGTCATGACCCCGACAACACCGGAGCGCGCTGGTTCGATGGCGTGCTCCTCGCGCAGCAGTCGCGCACCCGCGACGCGCTGGCCCGTTGGGCCGGTCTCGCGCAATCGGCTGAAGACGACGCGTTCGTACAACGCGCCCGACATGCCGTGCCGCATGCCGTCTACGGCAGCGGCGCTCCCAGCGACCCGGCGCGCGTCGCATGAGCGCGCGATGAGCCTCGAGGGCCGCCTTCGTGAGCTCGGCCTGGCCGAGGTGCTGCAACTGCTCGCCCTGAGCCGGAAGTCGGGTGTGCTGCATCTCGAGTCTGCGCTTCAGGGGCGACACGCTGCCGTGCATTTTCAGCAGGGCCGCGTGGTGAACGCCGCCACGTGGAACGAAGACGAGTCGGCCCGGACGCTGCGCACGCGGACGGCCGACGAAGCGCGGGAGGTCGAAGCGATCATGCTCGACTTGCTCCTCTGGCGTGACGGCGCCTTCCGCTTTGCGCCCGCCGACGACCACGCGCCCACGAGCGCTTCGATCCGTCTGGCGATCGAGCCACTACTCATGGAAGCCGCGCAACGGGCGGCGGTCTGGGAGCGGATCGAGGATCGCGTACCGCACTCGCGCGTCGTGCCGGCCTTCGTGGACGTCGAGCCGCAACAGTTGCCGCTCCTGCGTCTGGCACCGGTCCAGTGGGAGATTCTCACCCGTGTCGACGGCCAGCGTGACCTGCTGCTGTTGGCCGAATCGCTCGGTCGCGATCTACTGGACGTGGCGGAGCAGGTCCACGGCCTGATCGGGGCGGGGCTGTTGGTCCTGCGCGAAGGGCCAGTGGCGCCGCGCCGGAATCCCACGCCGCCCGCGATGGCGGCGATCCCCGCGCCGCATGGTCGCGAGATCGCCGGCGATCTCTGGATCCCGACGGTGGACCATACGCGACATTCGTCGTCGCCCCCCGATCACGAGTCCGGATCACTCGACGAGGATTCGCTCTTCGATCCGGTGGAATTGGGGGTCATTTCCCCCGAAGGATTCCCCCGTCGACTTACGCCATGGATGGCGTCGCCACCGGTTGCCTCGCAGGCCGCTGAACCGTCCATGCCACGAGGGGAGACGGCCGGAATCGCTGCGCGCGTCGAGGCCGACTCGTTGTGCCGGCTCGGTGATGAAGCGGCCCGGCGTGGTGACTTCGCCGGCGCGCTGACCCACTGGCACGCTGCCCTTCGGTTACCGGAGTCGTTTGCTGACGCAGATCGCCTGCGCGAAGCGATCGCACTCACGGCCCGGTTGCACGCGCTGCTGCATCCGTAACGGCGTAAGAGACATGCGGTGCTCTCGCGACCTTCGGGCGCGACGACACCGGCGGCGAGGAGAGGAGCGGGCGCATGCCCATTGTCGATCATGCCACACGGCTGATCACCTGCAAGTTGGTCTACTACGGACCGGGACGGTCTGGCAAGACGACGAATCTCACGTACCTGCACTCGGCGTTGCCGGGCACGCAGGTCGGCGAGCTCACGTCGCTGGCCACCCGTCGCGATCGCACACTCTTTTTCGACTACCTCCCCGTCGACCTTGGCACCGTGGGCGCGTATCGCGTCCGCTTTCAGCTGTACACGGTGCCGGGACAACCGTACTACCGCGCCATTCGGCAGCTCGTGCTGCAGGGCGCAGACGGCATTGCGTTCGTGGCCGACAGCCAGCGCCATCGTTGGGACGACAACCTCGAAAGTCTGCAGGACATGCACGCGAATCTTGCCGAACATGGGGTCGATGCGCGTGATCTGCCCATCGTGATGCAGTACAACAAGCAGGATTTGCCCGTCTCGCTGGCGGCCAGTGTGGCGGAGCTGTCGGTCGCCTTGAACTTCCGCGGCGTTCCCGAGTTTGCCGGCGACGCGCTCCACGGCCCGGGCGTCTTCGACACCCTGCGATCACTCGGTATGCGCGTGCTCAGGCGGCTCGGTGCCGACGAGGGCACGGAAACGGCCCATCGTGCGGCCCTCGCTTTGCGCACGCCGGCGTTCACGCCGGTCCGGCACGCCGGCCGCGTCACGGCCGATGTGCTGACCGGCGTCGCCGGGAGTGACGCATGAGCGGCCCACTCGACGGTAACTATCGCTTCGACACCTTCGTGGTCGGCTCGTCGAACCGCCTCGCCGTGTCGGCCGCCCGAGCGGTGGCCGACGCGCCGGGAAGTGTCTACAATCCACTGTTCGTGTATGGCGGCTCCGGACTTGGCAAAACGCATCTCGTGGCGGCCATCGCGCATCAGGCGTGTGCGGTCAAGCCCGATCTGCGCGTCGAGTTCACCTCGGGTGAGGACGTGGCTGAGCATCTGCATCGCGTGATCGCGAGTGGTCAGCCACAACGATTCATCGAGCACTATCAGCAGATAGAGCTGCTCATTCTCGATGACGTCCAGTTTCTCACCGGCCAGCGCGAAACGCAGTCCGAGCTACTGCGACTGTTCAACATCATGCAGGGGACCGGTCGTCAGCTGGTGCTCACCAGCGATCGTCAGCCATCGGAGATTCCCGATGTCGACCAGCGCCTGCTGTCGCGCCTGATCGGCGGATTGGTGGTCGACGTCGGCGCCCCGGACTACGAAATGCGTCTCGCGATTCTGCGCAATGTCGCGGGCGTGCGTGGCGTGGAGTTCGCCGACGGTGTACTCGACGAAGTGGCGCGGCTCGCGTTCGGGAATGTGCGCGAACTCAAGGGTGCCCTCAATAAGCTCTCGGCCTTTCAGCAACTCGAGGGAACGCCGGTCGCGCCGCCTGATGTGCGCGCGGTGCTGGGCGAGCGGGCGTCATCCACGCCTTCGCACCCGCCGCGCATCGAAGCCATCATTCCCGACGGCACCGACTACGAAAGCTTTTTCGCCGACGTCCTGCAGGAAGTCGAGAACCGCGTCGAGCCATGGCGCGTGGCGCTCGGCGAAGCGATGTCCCGCTGGAAGAATCATGGGTACAGTATCGCCGTGCTCGACCGCGCCTTGACGCTGCAAGCGGCGCCCGATGTGGACGGTCTGCTGGCCACGTTCGCCTCGGCGATAGAACACCTGCGCAACCTCGAAGCACAGGCCACCAGCCTCGATCCGACGCTACGCGGGCATGCTGTATTCCGCGATGTCGAATCGATCCCGCTGGCGCAGCAGCTGGTCGAGCGCGCGATGGCGAGTACGTTACCGCTTCCCGCGCCGTCACCGGTGTTCACGCGCGAACGGATCGAGGTGAGTCACGCGAATCAACTGGCGGTCAAGGCCATCGACTCGGTCATCGAGCAGCCAGGTACGCGTTACAATCCGCTGTTCATCTGCGGACCGGACGGCAGCGGCAAATCGCATTTGGCACATGCGCTGGGAAACGCGATGCGCCGCCGTGCCGCCGTGGCCTGCCTGTCGGCCAACGCCTTCGTGGACGAGCTGATCGCCGCCATGCAGGAAGGCGGCATGGAGCGTTGGCGCTTGCGCTTCCGCGCCGCCGATCTGTTCATCCTTGATGACGTCGAAGTATTAGCGGGGAAAGAGCGCACGCAGGAGGAGCTCTTTCACCTGTTCAATCACCTGTACGAGCGCGGTAGTCAGATCGTGCTGACCAGCACGCACGCGCCGCGCGAGCTGCCCGAGCTCGCCGATCGACTCCGCTCGCGATTCGAAGGCGGGCTGGTGGTCGCGCTGCAGTCGCGCGAGCGACAGCGCGTTGAACAGCTCGTAGAGCGCACACCCGGTGAACTCGATCGATTCTTCGAGGATCGCGAGAAGACGATGTGGAACTGGCCGGACCTCGGCGGACGACTGATCGAGGAGTACCGGTAGTGGCGATCCGCGGAAATCTCAGTGAGGCGTCGCTCGCCGACGTGCTGCAGCTGTTGGCGCTCGGTCAGAAGACCGGATGTCTCAGTGTCGCGCGGGAGGGCAGCGTTGGCACCGTGCATTTTGCCGGTGGTCGCATCGTGCACGCCGAGCTGGTGAATCGTCGCGATCGTCTCGGCGATCGTCTCGTGCGCATCGGGGCGATTACTCCCGATGACCTCGCACGCAACACGGCCATGCGTGCGCCGCAGGACGATCGGGATCTCGCGCATACGCTGCTGGCGCAGGGGCTGATCGAGCGCGACGTGCTGGTCGGAGAGTATCGAACGCAGGTTGAAGAGGCGGTATACCATCTGTTCAGCTGGTCGCTGGGTTCGTTCACGTTCGAGCCCGAGGCCGATGAGTCTCCCGATGCTGCCTTGGTGTCGGTCAGCGCCGACTCGCTGTTGCTGGAAGGTGCGCGTCGGGTGGACGAGTGGACGCAGATCGCGAAGAAGGTGCCGAGTCTCGATCTGATTTTCGAACTCGACGGGCCACGGCTTGCCCAACGCGAAGTGCCGCTCAGCGCGACGCAGGAGCGCATCCTGCCGTTTCTCGACGGCACGCAGGATCTCAACACGGTGATCGAGCGCTCCGGCCTTGGCGAGTTCGAAGTCGGCAAGGCGGTGTTCGGATTACTCACGGCCGGGTACGCGCAGCGTGTCGGCCGGAGTGCCGCGCGACGTCAGCCGCCGCCGGAGAGCCGCGTGGCCGAGCATCGCAATCTCGGCATCGCGTTCTATCGCACCGGTATGCTCGATGAAGCGCAGCGCGAGTTCCGCCGCGTGCTCGAGCTGCGTGACGCCGATGGCGTCGCACGCTTTCATCTCGGACTCGTGCAGCTGCGTCGTCGCGACTGGGTTGGCGCCTTCGACACGTTTCTGCGCGCGTCACAGGAGCCGGATGCTCCGTCGGCCGTTCTGCACAATCTCGCGTATGTGTGCGAGCAGCGCGGCCAGTTCGAAGCGGCGGCCGGCTACCTCGATGACGCGTCACGGCGCATGGTGGTCCCCGACCCCCGCATCGCCCTCTCCCGAGCCACGCTCGCACTGCGCGTGGGCGAAATCGCGGACGCCGAGTCGGCGTTGGCGGAGGCGCGCAGCGCGTGGGGCGCGCGTCAGCCGTCGGCCGCCTGGTTCCATGCCGCTGGACTGGCCGCGGCACTCGGTGGCGACGGTGCGCGCGCTGCTGCCCTGCTGGAAGAGGGCATTGCACTCCATCCGCATGCGGCCGCGCTGCACAACAACCTGGCCGTGGTGCAGGAGCGGCGGGGGAGCGACGAGCTGGCCGCCCGCACCATCGAGCACGCCCTGCTCGAAGATGCCAACTGTGCGCATTTGCATAAGAATCTCGGCGACTACTTGTATCGCGGGCAGCGCTATGACGAAGCGTTCGAGTCGTTCGTGCGCGTCGTACGGCTCATGCCGTCGCACGGGCCCGATGTGTATCTCAAGATCGGCAACGTGCAGTATCGCCGTGGTGCGCTGGCCGATGCGCAGACTTCATGGGAGCAGGCGCTCGCGCTCGACCCCGACAATCGGATCGTGCGCGCCAATCTCGATGCCATGCGTCGTGCAAGCACGCCCTCGGAGCCGGTGCCTGCGGCCAGCGACGATGCGCTGGTCGGAAGCGCCGCAATGAGCCGGGCATAGTGCAGCACACCGTCGGAATCGCCGATCTCACAGCCGGTGCCGGGCATATCGCGCTGGTGACCATAGGACTCGGTTCGTGCGTCGCCATCGCGCTGCACGATCGGACGCATCGCATCGGCGCCCTGGCCCACGTGCTGCTGCCGCATCACGCGCTCACGGCCGACGCACCGAGTGCGGGGAAGGCCGCCTCCACAGCGGTTCCGGCGATGATCTCCCGCATGCAGGCGCTGGGGGCGACGCATGATATCGAAGCGCGACTGGTGGGCGGCGCGAGCATGTTCGCGTCGCTCCTGGCGTCCGGCGCCATCAGTCTCGGCGCGCGGAACGTGCAGGCGGCGCGGGCGGCCTGCGCGGCACATGACATTCCTATCGTGGGCGAAGCCGTCGGTGGCGACTGCGGGCGCTCGGTCTATTTCGATGTGGCCACCGGACGTGTGCACGTGCGGACTGTGCGAGGCGCCGATGTCCTCCTTTAGCGACTCGGAGACCGCGCGCCGTCGCGTGCTCGTGGTGGACGACAGTGCCTTCATGCGACGGCTGGTCAGTGACATCGTGGCGTCCAGCGGTGAGTTCGACGTGGTCGGGACGGCGCGCGATGGATTGGATGCGTTGCGGCAGATGCCGCTGCTCGACCCCGATCTGATCACGCTCGATGTGGACATGCCCAACCTCGACGGCCTCGCCTGTCTCGATCGGATCATGCGGGATTGGCCGCGGCCCGTCGTGATGCTGAGTGCGGGGGGAAGCGATGGCGGCGCAGATGCGACGCTGCGGGCGCTCGATCGTGGCGCGGTCGAGTTTGTGCGGAAGCCCTCGGGCGCCATCAGTCTCGATCTCGAGCTGGTGAGCGAGCAGCTACTCGACGCGTTGCGTGCCGCCGCGTCCGTTACGCGGCTTCAAGTACTCGAAACGACGTCCGTAGCCGCGTCGTCGGGCATGCGCGGTTCAGCCCATGATCGTGGTTTGCGGTCACCCGCGCGCGTCTCCGCGCATTCGCCCGGACAGCCACCGTCGTTCGTGGTGTGCATCGCCGCCTCCACCGGTGGTCCGGCTGCGCTGAGCCAGCTCATTCCGCAGCTGCCGCGCTTCGAGCGGGCCGCCGTGTTGATCGTGCAGCATATGCCCGCGGGTTTCACGGCGAGCTTCGCCGGGCGCCTCCACGGTGTCTCGCGGCTGGCGGTCCACGAGGCGATGCACGGCGAGCCGCTGCAGGCTGGCCATGTGTACGTCGCTCCTGGCGGCTTTCATCTGCGCATCGGAGGCACCCGACATGCGCCCGTGGTGCTGCTCGATCAGGAGCCGACGGAATGGGGAGTACGGCCGGCGGCCGACCGACTGTTCAAGTCGGCGGCGCAAAGCTTCGGCACGGCGTGCCTGGGGGTGGTGCTCACCGGCATGGGGCGGGACGGTGCCGATGGACTCCTCGCTATTCGCCAAGCCGGAGGGCTGGCGATCGTGCAGGAGCGCACGTCGTGCGTGATCCCGGGCATGCCCGACTTCGCGCTCCGCGTGGCCGGCGCGGATGACGTCGTGGCCCTGAGCGACATGCACGGCGCCATCGCACGGCTCGTCGCGGCACAGGGCATCGCCCTCGACGACAGCGTAGCGCGGCTCGCCTGAGTCATGCGTGAAACACTCGTGAGGTGCCCGTGAGCCAGTTCAAGTCGACGGCGATGTTCGCCGTGCGCCGTCGCGCCGTGAGCACGGTGGAACGCGCCACGTTCGTCTGTTTCTCGATCGGCGAGCATCGGCTCGCGGGGCCGGTCGAACTCATCGATCGCGTGCTGCGCCCGTCCACCGACAACCCCAGCGTGTCGTTCGAGGGACGCGTGCTCCCGTACGCCGATCTGGCTTCTCCACTTGGACTCACACTCGGCGGCGGCACCGTGGCGCTGCGCCGCGTGCTCGTCGCCCACGTGAACGACCAGTGGTGGGCGCTGCCGGTGGATGCGGTGCATGAAGTGATCACGGTGGACGCCAGTGAGGTGCGCCCGCTGCCGGCTGACCATCCCGATGTTCATCGCATCGGTGCCATCGCCACCTTCGCGCGAGGGGGAAGTACTGTTCTGGTGCTCGACCTCGTTCGCTTGCTCCGCTGACTTTGTCATGTGACCGCGCCATGCCGCATACCGGTTCCGACCTGCAGACGCGCTTTGACGCCATTCGCGACGCCCTGTCCGCCCAGCCGGCGCCGGACGAACGCGATCGGCTCAAAGAGCAGATCATCGCGCTCTTCCGCGACGCCGATGCCAAGGTCTCGGCTGCGCTCACGTTCAAGGCCAACGTAAAGGAGTTGGTGGAACGCTGGAAATCGCTCGACGGCGCGCCAGCGGCCGCGGCATCAGCGGCCGCCGCATCAGCGGCCGCCGCATCAGCGGCCGCCGCGCCGACGGGGTTCACCGGCTCGGGACGCATTGATCATCTGGGCGCGTCGACGTTTATCGAAAAGGGCTGGTCGAAGCTGTCGCTGGGCGATCCGGTTGGCGCCGACGTGGCGCTTCGCCGGGCGTTGGAACTGGCACCGGGCAGCAACGAAGCGGAGACGCTGCTGGGGTGGGCGCAGATGATGCAACCGCAATACGACGCTGCCCTCGCCACCTTTCAGCGCGTGTTGGGGCGCGACCCCGAATACGCGCTGGCGCACACCAACGTGGGCTACATCTGCCTCCGGCGAGGGCTCTATGGCGAGGCCATCGAACATCTCTCGCGCGTGATCCGGCTGGACCTCGACCGGAAAGCCACGCTGTACGCGCATCTCTATCTCGGGATGGTGTACCGCGAGCGCGAGATGTACGACGACGCCGAGACATTCTTCCGTAAGGCCCTCGAGCTCGGACCAAACCTGCTGCAGAGCTGGTATGAACTTGGACGCGTGCACTGGTTCGCCGATCGCCGCGATCAAGCGCTCGCGGCGTGGCGTTCGGGTGCAGAGGCCAACAAGTTCAATCCATGGGGGAAACGCTGCGCGGAGCTGCTGGGGCAGGTAGAGCAGGGCGGAGCGCCACCGCGCACCGACTGACGGTCGCGCTGTTCGTGGCGGCGATTGCCGGTGCACGCGCCGTCTCGGCGCAGACGCCGATGGCACCTGGTGTGCGGCTCGACGAGGGTCGTTTCACAGTGGTCGCGGAGGCGCGTGATGCCCGGCTGGCCCGCTCGCTGCTCACGGCGGCGCAGGCGAACGACAGCTTTCCCGGACTGCCGCGTCCGAAGGCGCATGTGCTCATCGCGGTGGCTCCGAACGCCGAGCGATTCCGGCAATGGGTGGGTCCGCACGCGCCGGAGTGGGGCGCCGCCATTGCGATCCCCGACGAGCAGCGGCTGGTCCTGCAGGGCGGTGGGGCGGGCAGCGATGCCGGCGATCCGGTGGCCGTGCTGCGTCACGAACTGGCCCACCTCGCGCTGCACGAGCAGATGGGGCGTCTGCCACCGCGCTGGTTCGATGAAGGCTACGCCAGCGTCGCCGCCGGCGAGTGGACCCGCGATGCGGCCTTCGAAACGTCCCTGACGATGGTGTGGCGCACGCTGCCCTCCCTTCAACGGCTGGAGGACGGCTTTTTTGCCGGTGCATCGGAGGCAAGCTGGAGCTACGCAATGGCCTACCGCGTGGTGAGCGAACTGCAGGCGCTCGATCCGATAAACGGGCTCTCCAATCTTTTCAGTTATTGGAAAGCGACCGGCTCAATGGAGAAGGCGGTCCGGCAGGCGTACGGGATCACGGGTGACCAGTTCGAGAAGCACTGGCAGGCGCGCACGCGGCGCCGCTACGGGGCCCTTTCGCTGGTGACCAACATTTCTGCGGTGTTCGGACTGTTCGGCGTGCTGCTGGTGCCGTTGTACATCAGCAAGCGGCGCCGCGACCGGCAGAAATTGGAAGCGATGCGGGCGGCCGATGTGGCACAAGAGGCTGCCGCTCGGGCCTCCGCGTTGCAGGCGCTGTTGGATGCGGGACAGGACGGTGGACGGGACGTCATACAGGAACTGGGACAGAACGCGGGTCCATCCGGGACTACCGGGGTCTTCTGATAACGAAGCCGGTCTGACCGCGCCCTTGCCGTGCTGCTTGGTCTAGCGGTATCGTGCGCCATGACTTCGATCGACAAGCCCCGCTCTCGCGCCCTGATGTACTGGGGCGCCGCTGCACTCTCGTTGGTGGTCGGCTACGTGGATCTTGCCCGTGGCGGCGAGACCATCGCACCACTGCTGCTCGTGATCGGCTACGTGGTGCTGGTACCGCTTGCCATCCTGAAAGGCTGAGCGGACACGACGGCCGAGGGCGGTCCGATGGCCCTACCGAACGTGACGATCCGGTTAAGTTGTGCCTCAAGCGGGAACAGCGCTCCCCGTCCGTTGTAGTTTCTCAATGGGTAATGCGGCGCGTAGTATCACCGGGCGAATAGCTCAGTTGGTTAGAGCGCCTGCCTTACACGCAGGATGTCGGGGGTTCGAGTCCCTCTTCGCCCACTCGGCTCTACCGTGCAGCCGCGCGGCGGTGTGGCGCGATTCGTTCGGGATGTGATGTCCGTACCGACTTGCTTCGGCTTCGGCCAGATGCTTGCACGATGCGCAGGCGCTCTTCAAGTTCTGCAGTTCCCCCCAGACCCGCCTGGCTCGCGCACGGCCACTCGGGTTGCAGGTAGGCCGGCATTATGCCGGATCCACGGCTCACGGTGCGGAGGTTACGACATTGATGTCACGGCATTTCCAGGCGCTCGCCGGAATCGGTCTCGCCCTCGGTGGTACCCTTGCGGTGCCGTCGATTGCGTCCGCTCAGTACAATCGGGTCCCCGACCCGAACGCCACACGTGTTCTCGTGGCGGTGTTCAAGGCTGCTGAGAAGGGATTGGGAGTGCAGGCCTCCGATGCGGTGCGCTCGCGCATGAACAGCGAGTTCCCGTTCAAGCAGGTCTATGTCCTGCCCAAAACGGATATCAACGCCACGCTGGAAGCCTCCGGCTTCCCCATCGCCGACGCTCTTGAAGCGCATGACCAGCGCGCGCTCGCAACACTGCTCCGCGCCGATGAGTACGTAACCGGAACCGTCACCAAGACGGCGACCGGTGTGAAGGTCGAGGCGAACCTGGTACTCGCCCGCGATAATGCGCTCGTGCAGCCGATCGGCTCGTACGACGTGAAGTCGGTGGGCGATGCCGCCGGCGCGATCTCGAAGGAGCTGAAGGAAGCCCGCAAGCAGCTCGACGCCGAGAAGAAGTGCATCAACTTGGCTCGCGAACAGAAGTACGACGCGGCGATCGCAGCGGCCAAGGAAGGCCTCGTGCTGTACCCGCGCGCCACGCTCGCCCGCATCTGCATGGCGAACGTGATGATCACACAGAAGGCGCCGTCCGCTGAGCAGCTTGTGATTGCCAGAGAGATCGTCGCCATCGACCCCAAGAGTCGTCCGGGCCTCGCGATTCTCGCCTCCTCATACCGTGCGCTTGGTCAGCAGGACTCGGCCGTGGTGTCGCTCACGCGTCTCCTCGCGACCGATCCGAAAAACCCGCGTCTACAAAAGGACGTCGTCGAAGAGCTGGCCAGCGTCGCCAATCCGCGCCTCGCAAAGCCCGTTATCGATACGGCCGTGATGCTCAACCCGGGCGATCCGGACCTGCTCCGTCTTCGCTGGCGCATTCTCCTCGCCACGCGCGACTACAAGGAAGCTTTCGCGCAGGGCGAAGAACTCGTGAAGCTCGACACGTCGTTTGCCGACACCACGTACTTCGTGCTCTCCGCAGCGGCCATGGCGGCGGACAGCCAGTTCCAGAAGGCGGCCGAGATGGCCGCGTTGGGTCTGGCCAAGTTCCCCAGCAACCCCGGCCTTTCGTTCACGCAGATCGTGGCGCTCCAGAAGGCCGGTCAGAACCAGCAGGCGCTCGAAGCGTTGGACAAGGCGACGGCCGCCAAGGTGTCCGTTGATAACTCAGCGTTCCTGCGGCTCACGCTCCTCAAGGATCTGAACCGCACCGTGGAGGTCGTTCCTGCGGCTCGAGCGCTGATTGCGGCCGGCGACACCAGCACGCTCGTGCGGCAGATTCTCGTGCAAATCGGCAACGATCAGTTCAAGAAGGCGCAGGCGAGCAAGCTCCCGGCAGAGTTCGATGCCATGATCTCAACGCTCAACTACGCTGATTCGGTCTCGAAGGGACCGGTGAAAGCTCAGGCGCAGTTTCTCCTGGGTGCGGCTGGCGTTGTGTATGGCCAGCTCAAGCTGACGGCGGCTAGTGAGCAAAAAAGCTGTGCACTGGCCAAGGAAGCGAAGAATCTCTTCGTCGACGCCCAGATCAATCTGCCAAAGGGCGGCACGTTTGCCCCGGACGCCATGCGCCAGTACATGGGCTTCGTAATGCAGCTCGATCCGTCGGCCGACCAGATGGTGAAGGCGTTCTGTAAGTAAGACCACCTTCGTAGGACATCGGGCCCGCCGTCGCTCCGACGGTGGGCCCGTTCGTTTTCCCCCCGTCCGCGCACGGGATACCACAGGCACCATCACATCCGTGCGCGAATACGGGTAATACACATTCTTGAACGCGTCATCATCGCTTGACGGTGCACTCAGTACCTCACTAACATGACGCGCCCTAACAAGTCCCCATTACGCGCGTGAGCCCGGTTCGTACTCTCCCATCAGGGCGCGTTGGCGCCTACCACGTCCCAGTGTTGCTGGCCGAGATCGAGACGCTGCTCGCCAGCGCCTCGACCGTTCTCGATTGCACCTTGGGCGGTGGCGGGCACACCGCTGCCCTTCTCGAACGTGGCATGCGTGTCAGCGGCATTGATCGCGATCCGCGGGCGCTCGCATCGGCGCGCGAACGATTGGCCGATTTCGAGCGGGCCGGACAGTTCCGCGCTTTGCTCGGCAACTACGCCGCCCTCGACGCCGCCGGGCTTGCCCCGATCGAGCACTTCGACGGCATTCTGCTCGACCTCGGCGTGTCTTCGCACCAGTTCGACGATCTCAGTCGCGGCTTTACCTTCCGCGAGGGGGCGCCGCTCGACATGCGCATGGGAACTGACGCCGAGACGGATGCGGGTGAACTGTTGAACACGATCGATGAAGTCGATCTGTCGGCGCTGCTGCGGGCCTATGCCGACGAGCCGCGGGCGGCGCGCATGGCGCGCGAGATCGTGCGACGCCGCGAGCGGCGGCCCTTCGCTACCGCCGATGATCTGGTGGATGCGATTCGCGCCGTGCTCGGACCGCGCAGTGGCGCGCCCGACTTCGCGCGCATCTTCCAGGCCATCCGCATTGCCGTGAACGACGAGCTCTCCGGGCTCGAACACGCGCTGCCGTTGCTGCGCGATCGACTCACCCCCGGCGGTGTGCTGGCGATCATCAGCTATCACTCCGGTGAAGATCGCATCGTCAAGAATGCCTTCCGCGACTGGAGCACGGCCTGTATCTGCCCGCCACGACAGATGATCTGCACCTGCCGCGGCATGCCTCTTGGCGACACGCTCACGCGTCGCCCGATCAACGCCACTGACGTAGAGGTGGACGGGAATCCGCGCGCCCGCAGCGCGCGCCTGCGTGCCTGGAAGTTCGCGAGCTGATGGCCGCCGCCTCCGCGAAGCGCACCACCCGTCGTACCTCGCGAGGTCCCCTCAAGGGGCGCGCCTGGGTCGCGATCGGGTTAGGCGTCTTCGTGGTGGTCGCATCACTTGCGGTGTGGCGGCGCAGTGTCGGGGTGGCCACCGCGCGCGATATTGAACGGCTGATCGATCGCCAGCGGGCGCTCATCTCAGAGAAGACCACGCTCGATCGCGACATCCGAGCTGCCATGGCCCGTAGTCGCGTCATCGGTGAGGCCGAACGTCGGTTGGGACTACACGTGGCTACTGACGCGCAAACCCGCATGCTCTCCGATTCGATGTTTGCCGATCCGGTTCGCCCGGATACCGCCGCACCCGACTCTGCCTCGCGCTCATGATGTTCGGACCGATTCGAGAAGCCGCCGCGCACGGGCTACGGCCCGTCGCCGATGTCGTGAACACGCCAGCCACGGTCAGCCGCGCGCGCTCCATGATCGTGCACGCTGGACTCGTTGTGTTTGCCGTCGCGATCCTGGCCCGCGCCGTGCAGCTGCAGATCGTGGAGCACGACACCTGGCTGCGGACCGCTGACCGACAGCACGTGGATCAGCAAACGGTGAAACCGCTGCGAGGGGCCATTACCGATGCCACTGGCACCGTGCTGGTGGAATCGCGCGAGCAGATGAAGCTGAGCATCGCGCCGCGTGAGATTCGCGATGTGCGCCGCAGAAACGCCAAGCGCGGCGACCCGCTCGTGAAAACGCGCACCGTAATTCGCAATGGACTGCGTGCGCTGTCGGTACCCGAGTCGCAGATTCGCAAGGCGCTGGACACCAATCAGAAGTGGGTCTCGCTGCCCAGGCTCTATTCGCCCTCCGATGTGGAGCGCTTTGCCGGCTTGCCCGGCGTGCACGTCGAGCGGGTTCGCCGTCGGATCAACTCGGCCAGCGACAATCTGCGCGGCCTACTCGGCGCCGTCGATGCCGACGATGCACCCGTTGGCGGCATCGAACTGGAACTCGATTCGTTCTTGCGTGGACAAGAAGGCCGGCGGGCTGTCGTGAAGGATCCGAAGGCCGGCAATGTGGAGTCGCCGGAGCTGGTCAGTGTCGACGCGCTACCGGGACATACGGTCACGCTCACGGTGAATCAGGCGCTGCAGGAGATTGCGGAGAACGAACTGCAGCGGGCGTTGGTCCGCACCGGCGGCACCGGCGGCGATGTCGTGATTCTCGATCCGCGCGATGGTGCGGTGCTCGCGCTGGCCGGAGTGCGCGACGGCAAGCCGGCCAGCACCAGCACGCCGATGGCGCTGGCTTACGAGCCGGGCTCCGTGATGAAGCCGTTTCTCGTGTCGCGACTGTTCGATATGGGGAAGGCCACGTCGAACGAGATCATCAACACCGAGAACGGCAGCGCGATGCTGCCCGGTCGCAAACGGCCGCTCACCGACGAACACAAGGCCGCGCAGATGCCGGTGCGCGACGTGATCCGTTTTTCCAGCAACATCGGCACGGCCAAGCTGGCGCTACGCCTGACGCCACGCGAAGAGTTCGAAGCGATGCGTGATTTCGGCTTCGGCTCGCTCACTGGTGTGCCCTATCCGGCCGAATCGAAGGGGTCGTTGCCGCTGCCCGCGCGCTGGAGTGGCAGTACCCAGACGGCGGTTTCCATCGGCTACGAAGTGCTGGCCACTCCGCTGCAGATTGCCCTCGCCTATGCTGCCATCGCGAATGGTGGTGAACTGCTGCAGCCGGCTCTGGTCAAGGAAGTGCGCGACGCGCAGGGGGCGACGATTTATCGCCACGAACGACGCGTAGTACGTCGCGTACTTACGGCCAGGACCGCAACGGAAATGCGTGGCCTGCTCGCGTCGGTGGTCGACAGTGGCACGGGCACGGCCGCCGAGCTGGCCACCTTCGATGTGGCCGGCAAGTCGGGCACGGCGCGACGCAGCGAGAACGGGCGATACCTCGTGGGAAAGTACAATGCGACGTTCGCCGGCATGTTCCCGGCGCAGGCACCGCAGTACGTGCTCGTCGCGCGCATCATCGATCCCAAGGGGACGTACTATGGCGGTATCGTCTCTGGCACGCTCGTGAACGGGATTTTGCAGGCCGCGCTCGCGACCCGCAATTCGGCGCTCGATCGCAATGCGCTGGCGGGGGTCGCGAAGGCGATGCCGGTGCCCGTCGCGAAGCCGAAATCGGAGAAAGCACTGGCGCTCGCGACGCGCGACTCCTTGCGGCGTGACTCACTGCTGGCACCACCGCCGCCGAAGGCGGAGCCAGCGCCCGCTGCCGCGCGCGTGGTCGTCTCGCTGCCGTTCAAGGCGCCGAAGGCAATCGCGCGCGACCAACGCGACGTGCGGGTGGTGCCATCCGTGTTCGGGCTCGACGTGCGGCAGGCCACGCGCACACTCTACGCGGCCGGCTTTCAGGTGAGCGTCGCGCCGGGGTCCGAGGTGCGCACTCGTCCCGCTGCCGGCACGCTGCTGCGCATGGGCAGCACGGTGCAACTGGAGATGCCGCGCATGGAGTCGGCCAAGTGAGTACGACCTCGCGCACGGTAAACGTGTCGGTCGTACTCGATGCGCTGCGCGATGCCGGGTTGCTGGTGTCAGCAGGCGCTGATCTGCCGACCTCGGTGACCGACGTGATCGACGACAGTCGGCGCGTGACCGCAGGATCAGCGTTCATCGCGGTGAAAGGTGCCGTCCAGGACGGTCATGCCTGGTTGCCGTCGGCCAAGGCCAGTGGGGCCGCGCTCGCGCTGGTGGAGGACGCGGCCGATGGCGCCGCCGCAGCGGCGGCCGCCGAACTCCCGGCGATCGTGGTACGCGATGGCCGACGAGCGGCCGCGGTGGCCGCGGCCGCCTTCCATGGCTGGCCGGCGCGCGATCTCACACTGGTGGGTGTGACCGGCACCAACGGCAAGACGACCACCGTCGGCCTGTTGCGTCATCTGCTCGATGCCCCCGAGCGACCGGCGGCGTCGATCGGTACGCTCGGTGTGCTTCTGGGCAGTGACGGCGTGGCCATGCCCGGTGGCAGCGGACTCACGACACCAGGCCCCGTGGAGTTGCAGCGCGTGTTGCGTGAACTGCTCGATCGTGGCGTGCGCACGGTCACGATGGAAGTGTCGTCGCACTCGCTCGATCAGCGACGGGTGGATGGCCTCTCGTTCGCGGCGGCGGTGTTCACCAATCTCACGCGCGATCATCTCGACTATCACGGCACGATGGAGGCGTATCGTGCCGCCAAGTTGCGGCTGGTGGGACTGCTGGCGCGCGATGGCGTGGCCCTCTTCAATGCCGACGATCCGTCCTGGCGCGGTGTGACCAACGCGCCCACGTCGTGGACGTTCGGCAGCGAGTCGGGTGCCGACATCTCGGCCCGCGATGTCACGTTCACCAGTGAAGGCAGCCATTTCCTGCTCGTGTCGCCGCACGGCGCGCAGTCGGTGTCGTTGCCGCTCATCGGCGACTTCAACATCGCCAACGCACTTGGTGCCGCCGCCGTCGCACTGGCCTTGGGCATGCCGATCGCCGACGTGGCGGAGCGACTGTCGTGCGCACCGCAGGTGCCGGGTCGTCTCGAACGATTGCACACGGCGCCCACGGTGCTGCGTGACTATGCACATACACCCGATGCGCTCGATCGCGCGCTCCGCGCCGTGCGCCCCTTCACGCGGCAGGACAACGGATCGTCCAGCCGCCTGATCGTGCTCTTCGGCTGCGGCGGCGACCGGGATCGCGGCAAGCGCTCCGAGATGGGCCGTCTTGCCGAGGCGTTGGCCGACGTCGCGATCGTAACTAGTGACAATCCACGCACCGAAGATCCTGATCGTATTCTCGACGACATCGAGGCGGGCATGACGCGGCGTGATCACGTCCGAATCGTCGATCGGCGCGATGCGATCGCCCACGCCCTGCGCATCGCCACACCGCACGACGTGGTGGTGTTGGCCGGCAAAGGACACGAGACCTATCAGATACGCGGTACGACGTCGTATCCGTTCGATGAACGTGAGATCGTGCGCGAACTCACGGCCGCGATGCCGGCTGTCCTTCCTCACAGTCCGCCCCATTCTGCGTGACCGCTTTCTCAACCGCCGGCACCGCGTTCAGCGCGATTCCCGCCGTCGCGCCCGACCATGCGCATGCGTACTGGACCTTCGAGCGCGTGGCTGATGCGCTGGGTACCGGACCGCGGATCCCACGTCCGCTGGCCGGTGTCTCCACCGACACGCGCGCGATGGCCCGTGGCGACGTGTTCGTCGCGCTCATCGGCGAACGCTTCGACGTG
>NZ_JBDNFF010000242.1:0-3375 GCF_041689975.1 Gemmatimonas sp. | reverse complement strand
GTGCCGGTGGGCGATCCTCTGCGTGGCGGGCTCGATGCGATCGCGCAGTCGGTATTGGGGGAGTGAGTCCTCGACCTCGCTGATCCACAGAACAGATCACGCAGAGCTGCAGAGAGCGCAGAGGCGCAGAGAAACACGGTTGCATTCTCTGCGCCTCTGCGCTCTCTGCGCCTCCGCGTTATCTGTTTCGCGAGGCATCGAAAGGACTCTCGGTAGCGCCACCGGCAGAATCCGCTGCCACACACGCTGCGGGCGGCGTCGAGTCATTCGGGAATCGCGCCAGGCAGGTGCCGATATCACGCGCCATGCGCTGCAGCGCCGCATCGAGCCCGCGCACGAGGCCGGTGTAGTTACCCACGCGCCACGATTCGCGGCGATCGTCGGTACGGCCGCGCAGCAGCACCTTCCCGTCGAACGGACGGATGATCTCCCAGCCAGCGGTGACCTGCACGCGACCCTCGGTGGCTGCCGAGTCGGCGACGCCCTCGAAGCGCGTTACGTGCAGCTGCACCAGAAAGTTGTGCCGTGACGCGAGCGGCCAAGGTGCAACCTCGACCGCACGCAGCAGGGGCGACCCGGCGAGATTCGCCGCCACCACGCGATTGATGCCGTCACCGACATCCTCGCCCCAGCGATGAAATTCGGATGTCAGAAGCTCACTCGTCCCTCGCCGCATGATGATGTACGGCACGGACAGATACGCCGCGAGGTCTACGCGCCGCAGTCCGACGGTGAGCGACGCGGGCGCGCGCGGTGACGTGGCGCTACCGGTCGGTGCATCGGCCGTGGTGCCAGGCGGCGCAGCCACGCTCAGCACGTACTGTCGCAGCGGGGGCGACTCGCGCGCCAGCTTGAAGCATCCGCCGAGTAGGAGCGCGGCGACGGGGAGCACCACTCGCGCTGTGTGGATACTGGTTCGCATGATCATCTCGTGGTCACCTCTTTGCCGGGGGCTTCTTGCCGCGCATCAACATATCGGGGTTCTGCTCGAGCGAGTTGATGAGCACACGCAAGGCATCGGCGGCTTCCCGCATGCTCGTGAGCGCACCCGTGAGCGCGTACCCCGGCCCGGTGTCGGCCGACATCAGACTGTGTGCTTCCTCGAGCGTTTTGCGCAGCTCCTGTAGTGTGGCCACCGCCTCGGTACTCGCGCCTTTCACGCCCGGCTGTATCGAATCGAGCGCCACGCCCGCCCGCAGTGTCAGCCGTTCGGCTTCGGCCAGCGTTCGATTGAACTGCGCCGTGGCGCCGGGCATTTCGCGCAGCGTTGCGCGGAGTTCCGGGGACTCCATCAGCTGCTGCACGGCCTTCGACGACTGCACGACTGCCGTGTTGATCTCGCGCATGTTCACGTCACCGAGCATGCCATTGACGCGGTTCAGGATCTTCAACATCTCCGAGAGCAGGCTGCCCGCACCGCCGCCGATGGCCGCCATGAGCGACGGCGAGGTGGCAATCTGCGGATAGAGTGTCGAGTCGGTGGCATACAGGCGTGGCGGCGCGGAATCCAGCCGGTACGCGAGCTCGAGATACAGCACGCCGGTCACGAAGCTCTCCATCTGGAGCTGCGCACGCAGCCCCTTCTTGATCTGTTGCTTCAGTACGAGCGTATCCTCGAGATTCACGAACGTCCCATGCGACGTCGTGAGACGCGGCAGATCGATCTCGTACTCCACGGGCACCTGGAAGGAATCGTCGCGCGGATCGATCTGAATGTTGATCGCGGTGACGCGCCCCACGGGCACACCCTGAAACTTCACGGGTGCCCCATTCTCCAGGCCGTTCACCGATTCGGGGAAGAAGCTGATGAACGTGGTACGCGACTGAAACCAGGTGGCTGACGCGAGGACCGCGACGCCGACGATCACGATGGCGAGCGCACCTATGAGAAAGAGCCCGATAGCGGTGGGATTCGCGCGGATACTCATCAAACACCTTCACTGCTGCGGGTGAGGAACTGGTGCACGTGCGGGGTAGGCGGATCGTCGCGCAACTCCTTCGGCGGACCAAGTGCAGTCATGGTTAGCTCTTCGATATCGAGGAACAGCGCTCGGTCGGCGATCCGGAAAATGCTCTCGAGATCGTGGGTGACCACGACGATGGTGGTTCCGAAGCTGGCCTTGATCTCGAGAATGAGATCGTCAAGTCGGCTTGCGCTGATGGGATCGAGCCCGGACGACGGCTCGTCGAGAAAAAGCACGTCGGGGTCGAGGGCGGTCGCGCGGGCGAGTGCAGCACGCTTGCGCATACCACCGCTGAGGGCCGACGGGTAGAACGCCTCGAAGCCACGCAGCCCGACGAGCGCGAGCTTGAGTGAGACGACCTCGGCGATCGTGTCCGCATCGAGGTCCGTGAACTCTTCGAGCGGCAGCGCCACATTCTCGGCGAGTGTAAGCCCACTCCAGAGTGCACCGTACTGGTAGAGCACCCCCATGCGACGAAGTGCACGCTTGCGCACAACGTCGTCGTCGATGGCGAAATCTTCGCCGTCGAAGCGGATCTGACCCTTCGCCGGCGCCTTGAGCCCGATGAGATGCTTGAGCAGCGTGCTCTTGCCGCTGCCGCTGCCGCCCATGAGGACGAAGACCTCGCCGCGCGCCACGCTGAAGGTGAGATCGCGCATGATGACACGGTCGCCGTACATCATGGTGAGGCCGCGGACTTCGATCGCGGGTACATCGTTGCGCGTCGAGCGCGCAGCGGGCGACGGCGAGGCATGGGTTGCGGTCATACGTCGAGCACCGCCGCGAGCCAATCCACAACGGCGTTGGCGGTGATGATCAGCGTGATGCCCAGGACGACGGCGGCCGTTGCCGCGCGTCCGACCGCGCCGGCGTCCGAGCCGCCCTGTAATCCCTTTATCGTGCCCGACACGCCCACGATCAATCCGAAGATCGTGCCCTTGACCACGCCAAGCAGTGCGTCGGAGAGCGTCACGGCCTGCAGCATGCCACTCATGAACTGTTTGTACGAGAGATCGAGCAACATCTCCGACACCATCATTCCGCCGAGGATACCGATGAAGTCGGCGTAGATCGTGAGAAGCGGCATCATGATGAAAATGCCGAGCACACGCGGCAGCACGAGATGCTCGATGGGTGAAATACCCAGCGTGGTGAAGGCGTCGATCTCTTCGGTAATCTTCATGCTGCCCAGTTCGGCGGCAAAGGCGGCACCGGTTCGACCGGCAATGATGATACCCGTCATGAGGGCGCCCATTTCGCGCAGCATACCGAAGCCTACGAGGTACGACACGTAGTACCCGGCGCCGAAGCGCTTCAACACCACGACGCCAAGGAACGCGATGATGATGCCCATCAGCAACGCGATGAGCGTGACGATGGGAAGCGCGCCTGAGCTGTTGGTCTGCACGAC
>NZ_JBDNFF010000241.1:0-6456 GCF_041689975.1 Gemmatimonas sp. | reverse complement strand
GGCGTGGAGTTACGGAGCAGCGCGGCGGTCAGTGCGGCGGGGGATTCCACCGGAAAGACGCGTGCCGAAGGTGATCGCTTCGAGCCGTTCAGTGTTCTCGCTTGCATATCCACCTCCTGCGCGCAATTCTGCGGCCAATTGCCCCAACGCGTAGTCGGGTTATCCCCATTCCTACTGTCGGGGAAAGCCTGTCACCGCCGGGATGGCAAAACGGAACGGCAATCCGCAACAGCGAACAGCAACGCCCGGAACACGGAGACCACGGATTAAACCGAAGAAGCACGGATAGGATCAAAAGCGCTGGGTCATGAGCAGCGGCGCAACGCGTAGATTGTCGATCGTGACGACCCCTGCATCTACGCTGCTGCGTCAGCTATTCCCGTCGTGGGAGTTCTTTGACGTGGCGCGATTGCCGCCCACGCTTCAGCTAAGGCGGCTTTCATTGCAAGGTGGGCCAGGGTATTGGCTCGGTGCGGTACATCCCTCGCCGCGGCGTTGGTGGCATCTGCTTTATAATCCCGCCGGCACGCAATCGCTGGCCGCCCAAACGCTCGTGGAACGGTGGTACACCGAGCTGGTCGAGCTGGAGGCACTCGCGCCCGCGTGCCGCGAGTCGCTCGCGCTGGTGAAGGCACTGGCCGAGAGCGCATTATCTGAAAGCGTGGTCACCAAAGTGGATGCGGCCGAGGGCGACGATTGGCAGTTCCGACTGGTCATTATCGATGACGACGAAGGCACCACCGAGGTCGTGTACGAGAGCGACCGTATTCCTCGCGTCAGCGCGCCGACGGCGCGGTGAGCGAACTCCCGGCACTGCTTGCCACCACGATTGCATGGATGAGCCGCTTGGCGGCACTAGCGGCAGCAATTAACGCGATCGAGCTCCTGGCCATGCGGCACACGATGGCTGACGGCGGCATCTGGCGGGCACCGCTGCTGACCTCGTCTTGGGGCGCGTGGCGTGTGCTGCTCGGTGCGCGCGCGTTCACCGTCGTGCTCGTGACGCAGCTTGCAATGGCTGTCATACTGGCCGCCGTCCCGGGAACGGCGCTCGGGTGCATCGCAGCGGCGGCACTCGCGTTCACTTCATGGCTGTCGGCGCTGCGCTTTCGCGGCAACGTGAACGGCGGCAGCGATGCCATGCTGTTCACTGTGCTCGGCGGGCTCGCCGTCGCGCAGCTTCCCAACGTGGCCAGCGTGGTACACGAGGCCGGCGTGCTCTACGTGGCCGCGCAGCTTACCCTGTCGTATGTACGCGCGGGAATCGTGAAGGCGAAAGAGCGTAGCTGGTGGACCGGACACGCCCTTGCGGCGTTTCTCGCACTGCCAGCCTACGGTGTGCCGGCGTGGGTGCCACGGCGCATGCCGAATGATCGCATTCCCCTGCGCATTGCGTCGGCAGGCCTGATCGGCTTCGAGTGCCTGGCACCAGTCGCGTGGCTCGATCCCATCGCCTGTATCGTGGTCATAGCCATGGCCCTCACGTTCCACATCACCACCGCCGCCCTCTTCGGACTCAACCGCTTTCTGCTGGCCTGGAGCGCAGCGCTACCCTCGCTGTGGTACGCCGTACACCGCGTGGGTTAGCACACCCTGTCAGGTGAGCCACTCCTTCCACAGCTTTTCGTTCACGCCCACGCACAGCTTGTTCTGCATGCGCACGAGCGGCTGCTTCAGGATGAACGGCTCGGCGGCGAGAATGCTGAGCCAGCGCTCCTCGCCGTACAGCGCCTGACGCAATCCGAGATCGAGGAAGCGTTTCGACTCCCGATCGATCACCGCATCTACGCCGAACTTCTGCGTGAACCGCTTGAGCTCACCGATCGACGCCGGCCGTTCGGCAAGGTCGCAGAAGTGCACCTTGATGCGACGCTCCTGAAAGAAGCGCTGCGCCTTGCGTGTGTCGGCACTCTTTTTCGTGCCGAAAACCTGGACCACTGTTTCCATCGTGTGATTTCCGAGGGGAAGCTGTTCGGGGGTGAACGCGTGGGCGGCGGGCGGAAGCGGTGCCTACGGACAAGCCGGAGCGCCGCTTCCGCTCGACTCACACACGTTCGCACCCATACAGCTTCCGGTGTGAAATCACACGGTAGCCACCGTGGACTGGTGTGAAATCACACGGTGGCCGCCGTGGCCACCGTGGCCGTCACATGTTCGCTTCCGCGTCCATGCGCTTGGCGTCGTCGAACGCGCCTTCGCTGCGCGACACGACCAGCGTGGCTACGCCGTTGCCGATCAGGTTCGTGATCGCTCGCGCTTCGGACATGAAACGGTCCACACCGAGCAGCAGCGCGAGCCCTTCCACCGGTACGGTGCGTGTGGCGGCCAAGGTACTCGCCAGCACGATGAATCCTGAACCGGTCACACCGGCGGCGCCTTTACTGGTGAGCATGAGAATGCCGAGCAGCGTGAGCTGTTGCGTAATGCTGAGGTCTACCTTGTACACCTGCGCGATGAAAATCGTAGCCATCGACAGATAGATGCTCGTGCCGTCGAGATTGAACGAGTAGCCGGTGGGAATCACCAGGCCAACCACGGGCTTCGCGCAGCCGTACTGTTCGAGCTTGATGAGCATACGCGGGAGTGCGGCTTCGGAGCTCGAGGTGCCGAGCACGAGGAGAATCTCGTCCTTGATGAAGCGCAGGAACTTCCAGATGCGGAAGCCGTACGCGCGGCAGATCAAACCGAGCACCACGAACACGAACACGGCCATCGTGAGATAGACGTCGAGCATCAGCCGTGCGAGCGGCACGAGCGTCCTGAGTCCGAATGTACCCACCGTGTACGCCATCGCGCCGAACGCGCCGATCGGCGCGAGCACCATCACCATCGACACGATCTTGAAGAACACCGCCTGAAAGCGCACCAGCAGATCGGCGATGTCGCGTCCGGCATCGCCCACCGCCGTCAGAGCGACGCCGAAGAGTACGGCGAAGAACACGACCGGTAGCAGCTCACCGCTCGCGAACGCCGCGACGATGTTGCTGGGCACGATGTGCAGCAGGAACTCGAGGGTGCTCTGTTGCGCGCCGGCCGTCGTGTACTTGCTCACGTCGCCGAGCTGCATGGTCGAGATATCCAGGCCCGCGCCGGGCTTCGTCACGTTCACGATGATCAGACCGATCGCCAACGCGAGCGTGGACACCAACTCGAAATACAGCAGCGCCTTTCCACCCACGCGTCCGAGCTTGCGTAGGTCCGCCATACTGGCGATGCCGTGAACGATCGTGAGGAAGATGATCGGCGTGATCACCATCTTCACAAGATTGATGAACGTGTCGCCGAGGGGCTTGAGCGACTTGGCGGTATCCGGGGCGACGACGCCCAGCAGAATGCCGAGCGAGACCGCAACGAGCACCTGAAAGGTCAGGTTCCTGAGGAGGCGCGAGATCACGTGGAAGGGGTACAGGGGAGGGAACCGTGCCGAACACACTACAGGGCACCTCTAAGAATTTACTACCTCTCCGCGGGCGACTCTGCCAAGCCGCTCACCATGCTCATGTCCTGCGTGTCCCCAGCGCTTTTTGCGACCCGGCGCCTTGTCATCATCGGTGTGATGGCGTGTGTGGAGAGGTGCCCCCTCGAGCACGCGCCGGTGCCGCGAGCGGAGGGGATATTCCGGGAACGACACGAACTGGTGGAGGGGAGCCGGCAAGGCGGTTCCTTGCTGAGGGCTGTGAGCTTTGGGCTTTTGCTGTGGGCTGTCGGCTTCCGGGCTTGAGGCTGACGGCCATCAGCTATCCGCCGTGGGCCATGGGCCATGGCCGCGAGCCGCCAGCGCAGTCCACTGCCCGCGCTCACCATGCTCCTGCCCGGCGTGTCCCCAGCGCTTTTTCACGACGTGGCGCCTGGCCTTCATCGGTGTGATTGCGCGTCGAGAGGCGCCCAAATATTGAAGCTGAGAAAAAGTAAATCGTATTGTTGAGGGTGCCCTACATATTGTCTCCATGGCCTCGACCGCGCGCCCCTATCGACCAGCTTGGTGGCTTCCCGATCCGCACAGCGCCACGCTCTGGGGACGGCTTGGCCGGCGAGAGCCCGCGCTGGCGGTGCGGCTGGAACGCCGAGAGACCCCCGATGGCGACTTCGTGGAGATCGCGCGTCTGGAAAGCGCCGAAGGGGCAGCGGCTCCGCGGCTTCTGCTCTTTCATGGGCTCGAGGGGGGCATGCACTCCCACTATGCCCGCGCGATGTTCCGTGAAGCCGGCCACCGTGGTTGGGCGGCCGACTTGCTGCTCTTCCGGACCTGCGGCACCGAACCGAATCGGTTGCCCCGGAGCTATCACTCCGGAGAGACCACCGATCCGCTTTGGGTCGTCGAGCAGCTCTCGCGCGAGTTCCCCGACGCGCCCCTCGGCCTGATGGGCGTGTCGCTGGGCGGTAATGTGCTCTGCAAGCTGCTCGGCGAATACGGCGACGTGTTGCCCGAACAAGTGGTCGGAGCCGTCGCCATGTCGGTCCCCTTCGACCTTGCCCGGGCCTCTCGGCATATCGGTCGGGGATTCGGTACCGTGTACGAGAAATTCTTTCTCAAGTCGCTGATCCCGAAGGCGCTGACCAAGATTGACCGGCATCCCGAGCTGGCGCCGCTGCGCCGTGTCACGGGCGCTCGCACGCTGTGGGAATTCGACGACGCCTTCACCGCGCCACTGCACGGCTTTCGCGATGCCGCCGACTACTACGCCCGCGCCAGCTCACTGCCATATCTGGCACGGATCCAGATTCCGACGCTGCTGTTGAACGCGGTCGACGACCCGTTTCTCCCGTCCGACGTGCTGGAGGAGGTCCGGCGCGCGGTCCGCGACAACGACCAGGTCGAACTCGAATTCCCGGCGCGCGGCGGACATGTGGGCTTCACCGCTGGTCTTCGCCCATGGAATCCGTGGTACTACGGCGAGTGGCGGGCCGCCGAGTTCCTGGCTGCCCGAATGCAGCGGTTCGTCCGCGCGTCCCGCTAAGTTCATCTCATGCAAGGACGCTGGAGCTGGGCCGACGCGGCGATCTTTATCGCGGTCTTTGTGGCGATCCGGTTCGCGTTCATCTGGCTCGCCACCAAGGCGTTCGTGATGATGATCCCCGACGGGGACACGTGCACGATGTGCGACAGCGAGACACTGGCTGTCGAGCGCGTGGGCTGGTGGCGCGTGCTGGGCGAGCGCTTCCGCCGCAGCTGGTGCATCGAATGCGGCTGGGAAGGAGTGCTCCGGCGCAGCGACGTGTGGCTCTCAGCCGAACGGCACCGGAGACTGGTGAATCAGACCGAGGCGTCCATCGCGAAGAGCTTGAGCCACTCGGGCCAGTTGCCGCTCAACTCGAAGAAATCATCGTAATACACGAGCCCGGCCCCTTCGAGGCGTTCGATCAGTTCACCGAGCGTGTCCTCGCCGACCAACGGTCCGATCGCGATCAGCGACCCCTCAATTCGAAATTCATCGGGCGTCAGCCCCAGCGCTTCATCGACCTGCGCACGGGTCATCTCGACGCGTTCAAACGCCGACTTCCGGATCAGCAGGGTGGGCGCGGTGTTGGGGAGGATCAGCGGCATCGGCGTTCGTGGTCGGCAGACGTGGTCGGCGGAGGAGCGTGAAGCGACGTTGTGTGTGATATAGCAGCGGGACCCGCCGCGAGGGAACTGGCCGACAACGGGTAGGGGACGTACCGAACCGCCAACAGCCTCACCGCGGATGTTCCCAGACACGACACGCATTGGGGCCGCGCGAGGCGACGGACTCTGACGCGTTGTTTTTCAGTTTGTTTTTCGCTCGAGAGTGCCGAGTTCTGCGCTGATGCTTGCGCGATGAAGCCAAGCGGAACATCGCGAAGGTGTCTGGCTCCTGTCGTTCGACGATGCATTGTGCGAGGGAACAGGTTTCGACCGTTTTTACGAGAAAATCCGGCCGGGTTTGGCGGAGCGCCTCTGCGTTCTCTGCGTGATCAGCTCCACGGAAGTCGTGTGCACCGTACGCCGCGCACGACTTCCGGGGGCGGCGACGAACGGGCCGCTGAACCGATCACGCCGAGGACGCGGAGGCGCAGAGAACGCAGAGCAACACGCGAAGAACGGGAATGGGCACCCATCTGACCGCATGGCTCGCAATGAGAGTCGTTCCACCGAACTCCTCTCCGCGACCGCTCGACGCACTCGATCAGCTCACCGAGCGGTGGATCGATGCGCATGAACGGCAGGGCGATGTCGCACTAAAGCGGGTGAGAACTCGGCACTCTCGAGTTTTCGTTGATCCGCGTCGTGTCCGCGTCGATCCGCGGTAAAGCTGTTCAGTAGACGTTTTGGCCGAGACTGTCCCACACGAATCCCTTACTGATCAGTGCACTAAATAGTTCTGGATTGTCTGCAGTAACATCCTGACGTTCTGGCATTGGAACGGCGTCCGTTATCGATGTGCTTTGGGAATGGGGTCGTTTTGTCTGATCTCGACGTGAACGGCGAGGCGCTGC
>NZ_JBDNFF010000240.1:0-10899 GCF_041689975.1 Gemmatimonas sp. | reverse complement strand
TAGAGATCCGCCACGACATCCTCGACGAGGTCGACGGACCGATGCTCCGCCACGGCCTCCAGGACCTCCACGGCAACGTGATCACACTGCCGACCAAGACCGCAGACCGACCCGACCGTGACCGCCTCGACGAGCGCTACACCGCGTTCCGCGCTGCCGGATAGACACGAGGACTACGTTCCCTCGCAGCAGGTGACCATCAACCCGGGGTATCACCAGAGGCAAAATCCAGACGCTGTCGTGATCCCGTCAGGGCGCCCCGTGCGGCGGAGTTGGGTGATCCCGATCATCGCTCGCCGCAACGATCCTCGAGGTAAGGCAGCCCACTGAAGCACCGAAGGCAGGACGCCCACAGGGGCGCTGCCCGCCCGGTACGGCGAAATCAGCCACCGGGCAACACCCCGCGTCCTGCGATCGCGGCCACCATCCCGCGGACAGATGAGTAGACCTCCCCTCCTCTTCCATTGCGCAGAGCCGTCAATGTCGAGGGCACATCCAACCCGACTGCAGCCACACGGGCGACGGCCGGTCCTCCGACCTGGTGGATCGTCAGAACGGTTCCCTTGTCGCCCGCGGCCGACGGGTAGACGATCCCGGCCCGAGCACCCGATGGATTCGTCGACAGCGCGAACCCATAGAGGAACGACTGGTAAATGTCATCGGTGCTCAGCTTCTTCGCGTCATAGAGCTTGTACTTCGTGTCGATGGGAATCCGGCCTGGCGGGCTCGCTGCCTCGACGAGGATGTCCGGCCTGATCTGTGAGTAGGTGCGGCCGGTGCCTTCGTCCCGGATAACCGTCGGTACGCGATGCTGAGCCAGGACCCGATGTTGGTCGTCGTTAGCCAACGACGTGGTCACGAGCCGCTCTACGAAGCGCTCGAAGAGCGGGTTCATGCTGATGAGGAAAGCCCCAACCCCGGCGCCTCTGGTGTTGAAGATATCGTCGAACGCGGTGCCCAAAAGGAGCAGCTTCGCCAACTCGTGAGCCGGCTGATAGCTGGCGTTGCGGCGGCCGTAGGCGATCTCCTGCTCATAGGCACCAACGTCGGAGTGGATCGGCCGACAAACGTCCTCGAGAATCCCGCTGAGCCGGGACGCCGCGGCTCGTATCGACCGGTCCGTCGCCCGCTCCCTGGCCCTGAGGAGGCCCGCAGCAAGTAGCCGATTCTCGGCGATGTCGGCGTCGTACTCGTCATAGTCACACTCGAGCACGTCGACTCGGCCATACCGCCGGATCAACTGGTCTCGATACCTCAACCGGCCACGCAGCACTGGCAACGCCTCTGACTCGGGGCGATAGCTACGGAGCAAACCCGCGCGGACCAAGGCCTCGGCCTCCTCGACCAGGAGCAGGCAGATCAAATCGAGCAGATGACATCCTTCGGCGAGCACTGCACGCCCCCCGAGGCGGTGCAGCAGGTCGACGCTCGAGGCGTACTCCAACATCTGCAGCACGCCGAGTGCCCCTCCGACGTACTTGGGGGTCACATGCACATCGAAACTCGAGAAGCGAGCAACACCCACCCATGACGACGCCAGAATCTCAGCCCGCCCGCCGATCAGCCACCGAACCGTGAGCCGTCCGCCTGCCCCTCCGCTTCCAGCGAGCCGCTCGCTGAGCTGCAGGTCAGCCGGCGAGGGAGACGGCACATCAAACCAGCCGCGCTGGTACTCACCGAGTTGGATCTCGAGCCGAGGACTAGGCATCGGCCTCGGCGTTGAGGTGCTCGGCAAGCTTCGCCGCGAGGAACTCGGGGTCTGCGGCCTCTGCGACAAGGCGCTCGGTCTCCGGATCGACCACCGGGCCAAGGAGAGCTGCAAGGTCCTGATAGTTCTCGTATAGGTACTCCTGCAACAGCGGGAGCAGTTCGTAGCGGAACACCGAGGCAAAGGCCTCGGGGCTCTCGACAGCGACACCGTTGTCCATGAGGACGGCGTGCCCCACCTGCTTCTCTCGACCGACGAGCTCGCGCACCCGAGCGTTCAGCGCGTCCAGGAACACCGCCAGGGAGAGGGGCCCGACCGTGGCCCCTGCCAACAGATCGGAATCGGGCAGCAGCTCGACGAAGGCGAAGCGCCTGCGCAGGGCGGTATCCAAGAGGTGGATGCTCCGGTCCGCGGTGTTCATCGTGCCGATGATCTTGAGGTTGGCCGGTACCGAGAACGCCTCTGAGCTCTGAGGCAGCCGGACCGTCAGGCCACGTTTGTCCCGCTCGATCAAGGTGATGAGCTCACCAAAGACCTTTGGGATGTTCGCTCGATTGATTTCGTCGATCAGGAGCACGTAGTCGTTGGCAGGATCTGCAGCCGCTGCTTGGCACACCTGTTTGAAGACGCCATCAGTGAGCGCGAGTTCGAGGCCCTGTCCAGTGGCAGTTGCAACCGGCCGGAAGCCCTCGACGAAGTCCTCGTAGGTGTAGGAGGGATGGAACGTGACGCGCGTGAGCCGTGGCACCCGCGCTGCTAGGTGGATGGAGATCCCAGGGTTGCGCTCGACAAGGAGGTTGAACATACGGTCCGCCTCGACCGTTGTGAGGGCGAAGAGAGTGCCCTGGCATCTGAAGCGAGCCGGCTCGCTGTTCACGAGTACGCCATCCGACTGAAGATCCTCATAGGTCAATCCATCCGGGATCTGGGCGACGGGCTCAAGAGTAAGGGCCTCATCCGATTCGCTGTCTGGGTCATATTCGGATGTCACACGTGCGAGCCCGACGATCCGCTTGGTGGGAGTCGACTCGTAGGCGACAACCAGGTCGCCGGCGCGCACCTGCTCGTAGTTTCGCTTCAGGCGGCCCAGGGAGTACCCGACGCTCCCGTCCTTGAAGAGGTTGGCCCAGGCCCAATGCGCCGGGTTGGCAACCATGAACCACACGCGGCGATCGACCCCAGCGCTGACGCTCAGGGCCTCCTCCCGCTCGGCCATGAGCTCCGGATCAGCCAGGAGCGCCGCCGACCTTGGGTCCTCGCTTCCGCCTTCGAGGAGCCATACCGCAGCCCTCCGAGCATGGAAGGTCTTGCCGGTACCGGGCGGGCCGTAGAGAACTACCTGCCCCCTCCGGTCGAGTGCCTCCTCGATCGCACGGTAAAGCGGATCCACAGGATCGACGGGGTTTCCGGCTGGACCCCCATCAGAGCTGAAGATCGAGCGATAGAGCGCCGCTGACACCTTGGAGACCGTGGTGGTCTGCCAGGCCTTGACCGGATCGATGGACCGCGCCTTCGACACGTCCCAGTCGACGCCAACCGTGTGGCGGAACTCTTCTCGCTCGCTATTCCACTGATAACCAGCATCGGTGACCGTCCCCAGCGCGAGAACTTCAGAGGTGCCCTTGTTGGCGATGATCTGGTCACCGCGCTCGAGCCCGAAGAGCGTCCACAGCTCGTTTGACTTCCGCGCCACCTGGGGTTCGCTGCCGTTGTAGGGGAAGTGCTCGCGAAAGGCATCGCGGAACTCCTCCTTCGACCCGAACTCGGTGAGGTCACCGACCTCGTCCCACCCGACACAGATGTAGCCACCGGCGAGGCAGTCATTCCAGTACTTGGCCAGCTGGCCCGGGGCGATCTTGAACACACGAGCACCCGTCTTCGGGGCGGCCCAGTGGTAGAGGAAGAGCCCCAGCTCCTGCGTCGGCATACCTGCGAGCGCCGGCACCTCACGAAGAGCAGCGAGGAGATCGCGGTTCGCCACAACCGTCGTCCACGCCGATGCCGGCTCCCCGAGCGTCTTCAGGAAATGGTCGATGTGAGCCTTCGAGCACACCGGCACAAAGGCGTCGGGGAAGTAGCAGTAGAGAAGCTTGACTCGAAGGGCCGCGGCGCCAGAGAGGGCACTGATCGAATCGATCTCGTCGTATCTGCCTTCGGCTGCTGCCTCGAAGGCTTCAACGAACCCCGCTCGAAGCGCGATCCAGGCATCGTCCACGGACGCAAAGCCGTTCGGATAACGCCAGGAGCCGTCTTTGCGCCGGAAGATCAGATGCTTGTTCGACGACCCACCGCTCATGCTGGCAAGGGCGCGAGTGTGGAATTCCATCCACCACGAGATCGTCCCTCCCTCGGTGGTCTGACCGAGTGCGTATGACTCGAGCGACAACTCCGGCCAGATCGCCAGCGGGAACCGTTCGACGAACTCCTCCCGAAGCCTCAGAGCGTTCTCCATCCGCTCCGGTGCATGGTCCCAACTCGCCACCGCGCCCTCGATCGACCCCAGGGTCTCGGCATCCATCTCGTCCACTCCCTCTGCGGCCATGGGCCGCCGCCGTTGGCTTCAACACGCCGACGGTTTTCCCGCTACGAAGCGGCTTGCTGCCGGATTGAACATGCTGCCCCCTTTGCGCAGGAGTCTCTCATCGAAGCGCGCCTTGCGGTCGGGGGCTCACACCCAGATCGCTACCTCACGCTGGAGGGACTCCTCAGGCGGGTCAGGGAGAGTACGAGCGGTCCCCCTCGCGATTCGTCGGGCGGTCCAAGCAACGACAGCTGCATCCACGACATCGTCGGCGACGGCACCTGCGACCTCAGGGATCACGTCAGGCAACACGATGCCGGCGTCTGCCAGCAGACGGCGCCGCAGAAGCAGCCCGTTCCATGACTTCTTCGACCACGCCAGGGGGTGTCCCGCCAGCTCGCAGAACGAGACCTCCGGGTGGGCCTCGAAGACCCGGTCGTCCGACTCGGCCAGCGCTGCGGCCTCCACGATCTTGGGGATGAGTGCCCATGCCTGCTGGGACAGTTTCGGCAGACCCAGGCTTGTGAGCGTCGCGTTGGCGTCCTCATAGGAACCCGCCGTCAGAACCTCGGTGGGTGGGGCTGGGAACACGCTCGACCGGCGAGGACCGATGAAGGCACGCGCCTCGGTGTCGGCACGACGTCGCCCGACGGCGACGTGTCCGATCGGGATATCGATGCCGATCGCCCCGACCGGCTCGGCCCACGCCACGATCTCGCAAAGCGGACCGAGATGGGCATCCCGGAAGCCGTCCCCATCGACGACCACACCAATCCATCCGTGCTTACCTGCCGCATCAATGCCGACCACCCGCCCAGAGCCGGGCCCGGAGGTATCGATTTCGATCTCCGGCAGCGTCATGAGGACGAAGGTGATGTCGAAGCATCACGAAAGGCATCCACCACAAGAGCCACGCCGTCGGCCTTGGTCTGCCGCCCGCCGTTGGTGATACCTCGTCCACTCGTGTGGAACGTCGAGATGTGGCGCCATCGCGCAGCCTCATCGGGGAACTCTTCGGTGAAGCGCCGCCAAGAGTCGTGGGCCTTCGTACCACCCGTCACCACGGTGTGCCCGTCGCGCAGCAACCCGAGCAACTGACGCAGCGGTTCAAGTCCTTCCTTGACCATCCGAGTGTTGAGGCCGCCTTGGTCAGGAAGGAACCACGGGTAGGCGTTCCACGGTGTGACCCGTCGCGGGTTCAGCCCTGCCGCATCAAGGCACTCCCCCACCAACTGCGCAGATGGGTCGTCGTTCTCACAGCCGAGGAACCCGGAGCCACCGTGCTCGGTCGACGTCATCTTCCCCGGGTCTTGATACGGAAGGACGATCCCAGCCTCGACGCCTCCGTCATACGGGGGGATGTAGGGCATCCAGCTTCCGTCACGCTGCTCGGTCAACCGGTCGACGAGGTTGTTCACTGGGCCGACGTGAGGATCGAAGCGGTGTTTCCATTGCTCGTCGCGGAACGAAGGCGACCGCATCCGGCGGTGACCGGAGGGGTCCGTGAGGGATGCGTAGCGGGTTCCTCGGCCGGACGCTTGCCGATGCCGGACTCACCCGCGTGCAGCTCATCGGGTTTGGATGGGCCAATGCACTCGAGGATCCGGCGGCAGGAGTCGATCGAGCGGAGGGTGTCCTCCGTATCGAACGGGACGTGGTGTGCCCATCGATTCCGCATGGTGCGGTAGTCGGCGACAAGGGCATGTCCATCGGACCCGAACGCCTGCGAGAACTCCGTGAGCCACCGCTCACGGAGGACCGAGATCAGGTAGTAGGGGTCGTAGTGCGCGACCCCGTCGCGTTGATCGGGTGGCCATACCCCGAGGCGTTCCTCCATCCACGACCGAAGCTCGACGGCGGCGATCTTGATCGCGTCGCCAACGGCGTTGGCGTTCCCAGGTTCGTCCACCAGGTCAGTCCGTGGGGGCCAAGAAGTACACAGGACGCAGGGGCAACAGGCCCTTTTCACCGTCGTCGATGGCGCCGTAGTGCTCGACCCACAGGTCGAAAAGCTTCTCCATGTCGATAAGTGTGATCCGCCGATTCTCCTGACTCCGCACCTCCCGTTCGGCATCGGATGTGAAGCCCCCGGCCGAGATGTAGAGACCGACGTCGTGCGGGCCGAGGACCGCAAGGAAGGACCGGACCCCGTCAACGTTCGTCTTTTCCAGACGGCGCTTTACCTGGACCTTGATCCGAGGGCCAGTTGCCCCAAGCGGATCGGTATAGGCGACGATGTCAATGCCTCGGTCGGGCCCGGGAGGCGAGACCCAACCAACGTGGTAGCCCATCGCCTTCAGCAGCGCAGCGACGAGATCCTGGAAGTCGTACGGGTCCATGACCGACAGATGCGACTGGATATGGCCCCACGCTGCTTCCTCGGCGATTTCCACGCTCATCGTCTCGGTGATGGCCTCCGCCTCCGACGATACGGCGTCGAGGTCCACGGCGATGTCGCCGGTAGTCCCCCCAGCATCCTCTTGTTCCTTCTTCCATGCCTGGTAGCGGCGCGAACTCTCACGAGCGAAGTCGCGAGGGTCCGAGTAAGTCTCGAAGGCCTCCCGACCTGCCTCCGTCACCGTCCAAGCAGTCCGCGCCTTCTTCAGCCATCCGGCCTTGACGCAGTTCACGGTGTAGAAGCGGGTGGCGATCACACCGCGGCGCTCATTGGGGTTGGACGGGTAGTGCCCTGCCTCGTACTCGGTGAACGGGACCACTTCCTGCATGCGGTCGAGCACCTCGCGACCAGGCAACCCGTTCGGGTTGTCGAGAAGAGTCTGGAACACCGCTCGCAACAGCTCGCCTTGCCGCGCAGTGCTGATCCCTGGTTCGTTCGCCACGTTCGATCCTCCTCAGACCCGATGGAACTCGACGACTTGAGCGTTGAGGTCAAGCTTCGCCGTTCGATACCCCGCGTCGAGCCACGCTCTGGCTTCCACGTGGTTCCCGCTGGCCTCGTTGGCCCACCACGCTTGGTACTGCCGTGCCGACGCCGGAAGGGCAGCTCCAATGATCCCTTCGACCTCGGAGAACGAGAGCTTCACCAGCGCCTCGGCTCGAGCGACGAGATAGTCCCTGAGCGGGTCGTACTTGGCCATCAGGCCACCTCGGATCTCAACGTCGAGGCCCTGGAGGAACTCGGCCAGCTCGACGAACCCGGCGAGGGTGGCGTGTCGGTCTTCGAGTAATTGTCGGCTGAGTTCATGGCTCTCCCACGCTACGCAACGCAGGGACCTCGCTGCCGACCCTTCGCAGAGACCCCGCGATTGGTCGCGAGGTTCTCGCCTAGCCCCGACCACCAGGTCGGCACCGACGGGCAGCAGCGGGGTCTGCCGGCAGCCGTTCTGGATACCGCCCGTGAGACTCACACCAGCGGCCATTGGTCGGGGGCGTAGCCCTCCGGGACCGCCAGAAGTTCCCAGCTCACAACCGTCATCTCCTCGGCCACGGGCTCAAGCATCCAATAACCGACTCGCGAGTTGAAGAAGAAGAAGCCAGTCCCCGGCCCCGACTGGTGCGTGACGTTGGTGGCACGACTGAGATGGCCAAGAGTCACCCCGATGAACGAGGTCACCGTGTACTTGCGAGGGCTCTGAGCGACGTGCCCCCACCGATCGAGCATCAGGGCGTAGGTCTCGGGATGGGCGACGCCGTAGCGGTACTCCACCGCCCCGGTCTCCACCCATTCGTCAGGGCTCAACAGCAGAGGGATGTCGTCGTGAAGAACCAGCTCGTGGGCGACGGCGATCGAGGCGCGTTCTTCTCGTTCGGTGGGGATTCTGGAAGAGGGGTTCGGTGGGGTGTTGGTCGAGGTGGACGTAGCCAAGTTCGTCGATGGCGAGCAGGTCGTAGCGGCCTTAGCGGGCCACGACGCAGGGGAGCTTGTGGTCGTCGCTGGCTTCGGCAAGCCCGTTGCTTCAACAGCCGCAGATCTCGCGGCTACAACGTCGCCGGGGCCAACGGGTCGGCGTCCGTACCGCGAAGGCGCCTAGCGGCCTCGAATGCCTCTCGGGCACTCTCGGTCCAGAACAGAAGGCGGTCCTTCCGAAGACGACCGAGGACGGCCTTGGTGGCTGCGTTGGACCCGGGCCACAGCACCACGATCAGGAGCGTCATCGGTCGGGTGAGCGCCGTGTACACCCACTGGCCGGTCGATTCATCGCCGTCGAACCGTGCCCTGTCCGAGAAGATCACGACCTCTCGTTCGAGCCCCTTGATCGAGAGCATCGACTCGGCGTTCACATCCGCCCATGGCGTGGACGCTCGAACTACAGCAACGACCTCCTGGTCCTGCTCGACGATGGTCACGCTCGGCTTCGCCGTACTCGGCAACAGGGGTCGGAAAGCGTCCAGAACTGCCGCAAGGTCTTCGCCCCACGTCGGGCTGCCACCGTCGAGGACAACAGGACGAGGACCTGACACCGCAGCCTTACGTGACTCCGGAATGATGGAGTCGAGTTCCTCACGATCAGACTCGGGATGCGCCCTCAGAAGCTCGATGCTGAGGGGCTCGATCGCTTCACAGATCCGCAGAGGAAGTCGGTACGACCCTCCCAGCTCGTGCCGCTTCCATTGGCGGGTCCTGAAGCCCGGGCGTCGATAACTCGAACCCAGGTGCATCGACTGGGCCTCGTCGCCGGCGAGGACGAGGCGCCGTGGATCCGGCGGGATGCAACCCAGCAGGCGGATCTCGCTGGCCGTGAAGTCCTGGCATTCGTCGACGAACACGTGCGTCCACTCCTTCGTCACCGCCAGTTGCTCCTCGGCATCGACCCGTGCGCGATGGGCAGTGAAGGCATCGATGCGGGGATGGGTGAAGGAGACGGGCCGGGGTGAACCCATCACCATGTCCCAGACGATGCTGCGCGTCGCGGCAGGCAATGCCTTGATGCGCCCCCTTCGATCGACGGTCAGGTACTCCTTCCGGGTCACCGCTCCTTCGCCGAGTACCACCCGTTCCAACTCGGCGGCGAGGAACTCCGGTGTGAGGTGTGCGTCGTGCCGCCCGACCTCCTTCTGGCCGAGTTGCTCGATCAGAAGGTCCTTCCGTGCCCTCATGACCGACTTCCAAGGCTCGATCTGGCCGCCTCCGGACCGACGGAGAATCTGTGTGGCGATCCGATCACGATTGAGAAGTGTCACCCGAGCCGACGCCGAACCGACCCTCGCTTCGATTCGGTGATGCCCATCCTTGAGTATCTCGTGCCGGTCAATGGCCACGATCGATGATTGCTGAACCCGCTCGGCGACCCACCCAGCGAGTTGGTCAACCGCGGCCTTGTTGAACGCCGTGACAAGGATGTTCGGCTGAAGGGACGGCTTCGTCATCTCAAGAGTTCGGACGACGCGCTCGGCGAGGACGCGGCTCTTCCCCGAACCAGCGGAGCCCACGATGACGGTGAGACGGTCGTCGGGCGTAGCCGCCTCGTCCTGTTCGTCGTCGAGCAGCAAGGTCGGGCCGGTCGGGCCGAAGAGGGTCGCCCCTGCCGCCCCGCTCGGTTCGCATGCAGTCACCACGGGTGAATCCCGTCGCCAGCTCGGAGATTTCCGCAGAAGTCCCTGCGAAACCTCTCCGGTCGCCCTGTACCAGGGCGCGCGAACTGCATCGCAATGCGCCAGATCGCCCTCCCAGAACGGGCCTGGGACCTCGACGGGGCCGAGTCGCCAGCCTCTTGCCTCGAACTCCCCTAACGCCCGGTCCATCACGTCCCGCTTTTTCCAAGACGTCGACACGATCACCTGCTGACAACCTGCTGACTCGCCGAGCCGGGCAAACCGACTGGCCAACTCGTCGACGTGCTCAGCGTCGGAATGGTCGAACAGGTACCCAGCGACAAGGAGATCGGTCGCCGTCGACGGTGGTAGGTCCATCCACGACCCGACCTCGAACGAAGCCGTCACTCGCGTGTGACGGCGACCGCTGGCATCAATTGCGGTGATGAGCTCGCCGAAAGCCCGGCGCGCCGTCTGCACCATGAACGGGCTGGCGTCGACCCCTCGCACCACAATCTGCTCTGGGTGGGGAAGACCGGCGGCCTCAGCGGCGCCGGAGAGCACGGTCAGGGCCGTGGCCACTGCGCCAGTGCCACAACCGATGTCGAGCACATCGAGCGGATCGGTCGAACTCAACACCAAGGGGGCGAGGACGGCCAGTGCGTCGTGGCACCGACGACCGTGGTACCAGAGCGCGTAGCTCACGCCGATGCTCGGTCGGTCGTAGCAACAGTCGCCGTTGCTGCCGAGCTCGAGGAGCTCCTGGAGCCCCTGACTGACTTCCCAAGCGGACCACGAGTTCTCGCTGATCAAGCGGGCACACGCCTGAGCAACGGTGCGATCGACGATCTCGGCGTAGGGCCCCAGGGCCGCGTCCAAGTTCGCGTCTGGCCCAAGAGAACTCACGGGGCGAAGCCCTCTCGGCCCTCGGCCAGCGTCGGCAGGCGATCGCGCAGCGTCTCGATCGCTGCCTGATACCGCGCCGGTGTCCAGTCCATCTCCCGAACCAGAGCCAGGGCCTGGTCACGGGTTCCTACAACGAAGCGCCCGCGCTCGGCGTGGAACGGTTGCACGACGAACTGTCGAACGCCGGTCGCGACGAGGCGATCGGCAAAGGCGACAGGGTCCTCGAGCGGCAGGAGTGGGGTCATCGTGATGGCGCAGTCGATGCCCGCTT
>NZ_JBDNFF010000239.1:0-4800 GCF_041689975.1 Gemmatimonas sp. | reverse complement strand
GCCGGGCGATCTTCAAATGGATCACCTGGTACAACACCAAGCGACTCCACTCGAGCCTCGACCACACCTCACCCACAACGTGGGAACAGCAGTACCGTCAAACGTCATAACCACCCGTCCGCCAAACGGGGAGATGCCCATTGGGACGCAATCGAGACCTACCCGATCAACCGAACCCAACCCCCAGACGCGAAGAGCCGCGTATGTCGACGCCGACGGCGGCTCATCTTGTCGGTCTGTAACGCTCCGCACGATTCCGGACACTTACTGCACGGGAGCAATCCAGCTCTCTCACCAAAAGGAGCAGAACCGAAAATGAGTGACACACTTTCACAACCGCAACGCATCCTTCGTGTGGCGATTGGAGCGCTCCTGGCATTGGCGAGCCTGACAGCCTTCGACCTGAATTCCAGCGTCTCCGCACGTTGTACAGGCGTTGGTGCTCCGGGTCAGATCACGTCCCCGAATCCGTCGAATCCGGTGGGCGTGTACTCCACCGAGCGGGCTCTGTCTGCCACGTGCGACAACTTGAAGGACTACAACGGTCAATTCCGCGACACCCTTGCCGACGGCGGCGATGCGTACGTGCTCTACAACAAGAACGGGACGTGGCTTCCAACGGCATCGAATCCGTCGTTGTCGAACTGGGCTTCATACAGCTTCACTGATTTTGACGGGGATGCCAAATTGAGGCTTTGCGACACGAACACCGGCTGTCACTTTTTCGATTATGCGAACAACGGCTTCTAGCCTGGCGCTAGCGGTCGTCTGCTGCGCAGCGGTTTCGTGTTCCTCGACCAGCGGCCTTGGCTCTTCTTCCGAGTCATCCGCTGGTACCAATAGCGGGTCGGTCGCGTCTGACGTTGATCCGCCAACGAGTGATGTCGGACGGTCTGCAGAGTACGAACCGAGCTGGGCTCCCGTGTCCGCCGCGCCGACGCCGTTGGAACTCGCTTTTGAGGATCGCATCGGTTTCACCCTGAACGAGGTATCGAGGGCCTACGGTCTGCAGGTCCACGAAGTTGCGTCGTCCTGCCTGCGCGACCGTGGCTTCGTCGTGACGGAGGCGCTTTACCCTGGCCCTGGTTTCGACGCCTTTGGGGCACTGCCGCCCACCGGTTCACGGATGGCAGCGGCGATCATGGCCTTGATGAGCTCACCTACCGACCTGGCAGGCCAGACAACTGAGTTCGTTGCGGCGGCCAGCGAGTGCGAGTCAACCGCCCGAGCCTCTGCCGTCGATCCCTTGCGAACCGTCAGCGACTTCGCAAATCAACTCGTCACCGATCAGAACTCTCGCACGCTTGCCGATCCGAGGTATCAGACCGCAATCGAGCAGTTCGAAAGGTGCCTTGCCGAGTCGGGGTACTCAGCTGAGACCCTTGCTGCGGCCGGTCAAGCCGTCTTGGATCAGTACTACGTCGCCGTCGATCAGATGCAACAGGGTGAGATCACGCAGGAGCAACTACTCGCACAAGCAGAACTGCTACGGCAAGAAGAGATCGAACAACTCGGAGGACCCGATCAATGCAATGCCGATCGACAGCGCACTGAAGCGGAGGTTGCCAATGACGTCTCACGCGCCTTGCTCGAGCAGAACGGATCCAGTTTGGATGAAGCCCTACGGAGTGCGGAGAAAAGTATTGAATCCGTGCGACAGTACCTTCGTAGCTCCTGAAGCAAAGGACGGCCGTACTGCGGTCGCGGGATGTTCAGCGGACAGTTGCGCATCCGAACTTGGGTGACGGCGATCAGATGAACGCCAGCGCAGCACTGCCGGGAGCCAGGTCGCGCAGCACGGCGTGCAGCTGGTTGGCGATCCGAACTCGTTGCGCAGCAACGTTCGTCCGGCGTTCCTCGAGCAGAGCGAACACGGTGGTGTGATCCTCAGCGGTCACGACCGTTGCATCGCCGTGTAGTGCTGCCACACTCGTTGCAGCGGCGGCATCGATCACGTCGGTCTTGCGGCGACTGCCCCGTGACAGTTCGCGCACGCGTGCAGTCGCACTCGAGGGAATGTCGAGCACGAACTCGCCGCGTGCGACGAGCCACTGGGCGAAATGCCGACCGAGGCCGCGTGCGTTCTCGACCGCCCAACGGCGCTCGGAGAACTGCTTGGACCATCGCATCAACTCTCGATAGCCGGCGAACGACGCATCGATGCGCAGCGATGCTGCCGTCGAGTTCGTTGCCGGGTCCACGGCGTTGGCCGTGTGCGAAACCTTTGGGGATCAATTCCGATGATCATGACTGCTCGGTCCTGCTCACCGGGGTGGGAAAGCAGCGGCCGGCATGCCGACTTTCAGACCCAATGAGCGGGACCTCACCTCTGTTGAGCCAGACCACTACCGGTCGTTGATCGGAAGGCAGACCCTGGCAGAGCCAACCCGAAGGCGGCAGGCGATTGACGAGCCAACCCGACCAACGACCTACCGGACGCTACGAACCTGAGCCCGCCTCAACCGGCACCCCACATACAAGTCGGCGATTCGATGCGCCGGGCTATCCACGCAATCGAGTTCGACCGATCGCTCACCGACAGGGGCCCGCGACGAGACGAACTCGATCATGGCGTTCGATCGCTCCATCAAGTGTCGCAATGTAACGAAATCCGGTGAGCCGGACACTCATTGACAGGGTCGCCTGTCGGCCCAGAACGACGACACAAGGAGCAAGATCATGAAACAGGCAACCGCCCTACGCCGGAGCACGATGACAATCGTGGCCGCCGCCACGCTTTGCGCTTCTGGGATAGCGGTATTCGGAGGCGGCACAGCGTTTGCCGATTCCGGAACGTGCATCACAAGCCGAATCTGCACCTCCTACGTCACCATCACCGGCCAGGTTCCCGGAGACGCAAACACCACGTACCGATTCGACACGAACGATGACGATTTGAGGGACAACAACTATGGCAACGGATCGAACGTCGACAACGACACACCGTCGGTTCGAAACAGGGAGTCGTTCAATCGTGTGTGCGGTTATCTGAACCCGGTCGGACAGAGCGGCAACGTTCAAATCTGGACAGTCACATCGGCGGCGAACGGATTCGTGCCGGTTGACGCCAGAACCAGCGCCCTTCGCCGTTATTCCGGCTCAGGGGCCGTTCCGTCCGCAAGCACCTGCCCAGCGTCACTGTAGGGCGACGAGATGATCGAGCGGCAGAGGAAGCGGCGACGCGTGGCGCCGGAAATCGCGATCCTTGCGACGTCGATACTGGTCGCAGTGACCGGTTGTTCGAACGCCAACAGCACCGCAAAGCCCGCCACCCCAGCGTCGCTCACTGGTGCTGGATCGCCCGTACCAGTGATCGACGCGGCCGTTCGCGACAACCCGCTCATCGAGGAACTGAATCGGAATCTTGCCTACGCCGTTACCGACGACGAGATGGGTGTTGTCGTCGACGCAACCCAGGAAGGCGTCCTCCAGTGCATGAGAGCGCGAGGGTTTGACTACACAAAGATTGTTGGCTTTCAGTTGGTCGGGGACCGTTCTCAACACCCCCTCGACATTGATGCCGGACGCGAATTCGGCTTTCACTTCGTCCCGATCTCTCCGCCCCCGAATCCGAACGAGGACCGTATTCAATCGGTTTCCTACGCGGATGCGCTGTGCGGGTCCGACGAGCGCGATGGATGCGAGCAACTGGCGAGCCAACTCGTTGCGTCCTACGAGGTCGACTATCTGATCGCCTACTACGCCCTCGATGCCTTGCTGGTCGATGCGGTCAATGAGGCCAAGACTTCTGAGTCGGTGCTCGCGTCCGAGTCGTCGTACCGTCGATGTCTATCGGACCAAGGATTCGATCCTGACGATTTCGCGTCCGAACGTTACGCGTTCCAAGATCAAGCTGCCGTCAGCACTGAAGAAGTTCATGCACGGGAGATCGACTACGAGTGCGATGTCGAGACTTCACGAACGGCCAGCTTCTCCGAATCCCTGCGGACCGCATATGAGCAGTTCGTCGAGTCCCATCCGCAAGATGTGAAGCACGCCGTCGAGATGAAGCAGTCGTATCTTCGATCGCTCGGAGAGCTCGTCACGGAAATCCGCAGTGGCACAGTGACAGTCGACGGATGAGCAGATCAACGAGTCCGCTGGCCAACGGACAGCTGCTCGAGCGGGTTGCCTCAGCGCAGGGTCGCACTCGTTCGGGTCGGGTTGTGTTTCTCAAGTTCTTCGGGTGCGTCCACATTTCCCGACGGCGGTGCGCGCGACGTAGTGGGACTTCACAACTGAACCGTATGGCGCCGATCGAGCTACGCAGCGGTGTTGTAGTTGAACACAGCCGGATTCCGGTCCTCGCCGATGACGTGTGGTCGAAGCGTCTGGTTGTGACTGACCAGAGAGGTTTGACTGGGGGCCGCCCCGCTGTTCTGGTCATACGTTGTCCGTACGGGGTGGTTCGACTGAAGATGGCTCGGCGATTGGGACCCGCCATGACTGCGGTCGCGGGATGTTCAGCGGACAGAAGATGCCGTTGTCCGCGAAGTTTCTTGTGGGTGTCGTGTAACGCGGGCGTGCTTGGTGGACACTCGCAGTGGTGGGAAGCGTTCCAATCGTCGAGCAGCGGTTCAGTTGCTTCTTCGCGGAGCACTCCGGTCATGTCCGCAGGTATGCGATGACCTTGGTCCTCGACGAGGAGGTGGACGATGTGGTGCAGCGCACGTTGCTCACTGCGTGGCAGCGTTTCGACGACATCCCCGAGGGTTCCGAACGCGCATGGCTGTTCGGGGTGGTCCGCAATCACTGCCGGAACGTCTGGCGAACCGGGCGCCGCTCGAAGGCCCTTGTTGC
>NZ_JBDNFF010000238.1:0-5711 GCF_041689975.1 Gemmatimonas sp. | reverse complement strand
GGCAATTCCGTCTGCACGTCCGATCCCACGTGCGTCACGTGCAGCGTGAGCGATCGCGCGAAGCTCACAAAGCCCACGGTTGACGCCAAGGCGCGCGCGGCCAGGTCGCCGACGGCCAGGCGCACGAACGGAATAAATCCCTGGCTCAGCACGTGGCGCACGAGGGCATCGAGGACGACCCGGCCGTAGCCCATGCGACGATGCCGCGGCGAGACGAGCACACGCACACGCGCCAAGCGTCCGTCTGGTGCGTCGACGGTAGCTAACGCCACCAACACGCCCCCCTGCAGGGCACCGACGCGATGCGGAGAGTCGACGTTGCCGCCGCCCTCGTTCCATTCCCACGGCGACACGTCGTGTCGCAGCATGTCCAGCACATCCCGCCGCGGGTCGTACACCAGCATGCCTGCAACCCTCGGCGACGGCGCGATGGTGCATTCGTCGAGTAATGCGACGGCTGCCGGATCGTCGCCCACGGTGAGCCGCGCGCCGCGCAACTCGATTACCGAGCCCGGCGCTGCCTCGAGGCGCGTGAGGGTAATCAGCTCCTGCACGTCCGCCGGATCGAGCCCGAGATCGACCTCCTCGTCACACGGCACCGACACCACACCGACGGCATCGCGCACGAACGTTCGCACGACCGGTTCGTCGTCGCCCAGCCGTTCCACGCTCGCAACCCGATGCCGCTCGAGAAAGCCCACCGGGCATCCGAGCGGCATGGCACAGGACCGCAGCGCGTCTGCAACGCTACGATCGGCGAGCGCGACCCGAAGGTCTTTCGAAGAGTGCGACATCGTTTCGCGAAGTAAATGAGTTCGGTGTTTACATAAATATGGCAGGTTCAGACTCAGGGTCCTATGGGCAAGTCTTCAATTGTCAAGAATTCGTAGAACCCGCTCAATTTCCTCGCTGGTGTTGTAGCAGTGCGGAGCCAAGCGGATCGCGCCTTCACGGACGGTGTGTGTGACGTGCGCCGCGTTCAGCCGATTGGCCATCGCGCCCAATGACGCGGAGGCAAAGGCGATCACACCGGCCCGCCGGTCGGGGTCGGCTGGCGTCACCAGGCGGACATCCGCGCGCGATTGCGCCCACTCGACAATCCGCGAGCCGAGGGCGGCAATGTGGGCAGAGACCGCATCGACCCCGAGGTCGAGCAGGATCCGGGTGGACGCGTTGGCCACCGCAAAGTCATGGTAAGCCAACGTCACCACTTCGAAACGGCGGGCGTCGTCGAAGAAGTCGAACTCGTAGTCAGTGAGACGAGTGTAGTCGGTGGAGGACTTCATGCACGCCCACCCCACGTCGATTGGATCGATGGCCTGTACCAGTTCGCGGCGCACATAGACGAAGCCCGTGCCCCAGGGGCTGAGCTGCCACTTCTGAGCGCCGCTGGCAAAGATGTCGATCGGCAGGGCATGCAGATCGATTCGGCGGGCGCCGCACCCCTGAATGCCGTCCACGATGAAGAACACGTCGTGGGCACGGCATGCCGCGCCAATGCGCGCGAGATCGGCCACATAGCCCGTGGCGAATTGCACCCACGACACCACCACCGCCACGACGTCGGGGCGTTGGACCGCCGTGACCAGCGCGTCTTCGTCCGGGAGCCCGTGCTTTCGTGGAATCAGTTCGAGGTTGATGCCTCGCGAGCCGAGCGCTTGAAAGGGATACACACAGCTCGGGAACTCGCCGTCGAAGGTGAGAATCGTGCCGGGACGGAGAGGAAGCGCCCGCGCGGCGAGATTCAAACCGTACGTCGTGTTTGGCATCAGCGCGATCTCGTCCGCGTCGGCACCGACCAGTGCGGCAAACTGCGCCCGCGCCGTCGAGGCGGCATCGAGCATCGAGTGAAACGGGAGCAGATGCGGCTGCGCACGCATCGCACTCCACGTGTGCGCCACGTTGACCGCCGACGCTGGCATCGGTCCCACACTGGCGGCATTCAGAAAGATCGCCGGATCGTTGGCCATCCAGGCGTATTCACGGGCGCGGAGCGCGGCGACGTCGTGCGGTGTGGTCATCGAGAATGTCCGAGTGCGTGAAAGACTACGGCAGGCGCCGTGCGCCGCGCGGATCGAGCGCGTCACGTAAGGCATCACCGAGCAGGTTGAAGCCGAGCACCGCCACGCCGATTGCCAGACCCGGGGCGAGACTCGTCCAGGGCGCATTGCGCAGCTGCGATAGATCACGCCCGTCGGCGATCATGGCGCCCCAACTGGGCGTTGGCGGCTGCACGCCAAGCCCGAGAAACGACAGTGCCGCTTCGGCCATGATCGCGCCGGCAATACCAAGCGTGGCGGCGATCACGACGGGCGCGATCACATTCGGCAAGACATGACGGAGCAGGATGCGACGATCGCGCGCGCCGAGTGCTCGCATCGCCTGCACGTACTCGAGTTCGCGCACCACCAGCACCTGGCCGCGCACCAGCCGTGCCATGCCGGCCCAGCCAACCACGCCGATCACCGTGCACACCACCGTCAGCGACGGCTCGAACGCCGCCGCCATCGCGATCAGCAGCAACAACGACGGAAACGCCAACGTGATATCGGCGAGTCGCATGATGACCTCTTCCGTCCACGTGCCGCGGTAGCCGGCCACCAACCCCAGCACGAGACCGATAGACAGCGAAATCCCCTGCGACGCGAGCCCGACCAGCAGCGAGATGCGCGCGCCATGGACCAGCCGCGACCACACATCGCGCCCCTGCGCATCCGTACCGAGCCAGTGCGCGCCGCTCGGCGCCTGCAGCGCGTTGCGCAAGTCGATCTGAATCGGATCGGCGCCGTCGATCAATGGGGCCAGCAGCGCCGCCAGCATCAACAGCGCGATGAGGCCAAGGCCGAAGCGCGCGCGCCGATCCTCACGCAGGCGCGTCCACGCCGCGTTCGGCGCTGGACCAGTCGCGGCGGTACTCGCGGCGTTGCTGGCGGCGTTGCCAGCGGCGTTTGTGGCGGCGCTCGCCATCGTCAGGCCGACGTGAGCGTCGGACGGATTGCCGCCGACGGCACCCGCGTTCCCGAGGCGAGTGACAGCACGTCGGCCGCGTTGTCGACGAACTGCGGCCAGTCGTGCAGGCGCGTGGCGCGCGCCCGAGCCGCCTCGCCCATCGCCTCGAACTCGCGACGATCCGACAGCAGTCGCGCCAGCTCCGCGACCATCTCCGACACATCGGCGTCGGACATCACGAATCCGGTGATGCGTGACGCGACCAACGATGAGAACGACAACGCACGTGGCACGACGACGGGGATTCCGCGCTGCATCGCCGCGATAGTAGCGATCGCGCCCGCATCGCCGTCGGCCGTAACCCACACGGCGGCGGCATCGACCTCGTCTGCCAACAGCAACGTGTCGATCGACGCGACCTGCACGAACGCGGTGAGCCCCAACGACGCCGCATGCACGCGCGTGGACTGCAGCGCGGCGAGGTCGCCGAGCAACACGATACGCAGGAATGGATGCCGGCTCACCAGCCGCGCCGCCGCACGCAGCGCCACAGCCGTGCGTTCGTCGTGTTCGGCCGAGGGCACGATCCACAACGCCGTAGGTACCGTTTCGCTGGATGGCGTCACCGCGCGTACGCTACGCCGATCGGGGCCAGGCCAGCTCACGGCGATCCGATCGCGACCCCACGAGGTCAGTCGCGCGCGTGAGCCCGCCAACCGTGTACGCCACGTGAGCGCGGCCGGACGATCGTCATCCGCATTCTCGCCCACGCACCAGCGTCGCACCACGCCACCGTGACGACCGATAGCCATCGCTGCCAGCAACGCATCGGCTTCACTTTGTACGAGTACGGCATCGGGACGCAGCGCGGCCACGATGCCGCGGGCACTGCTGATGCGTGTCAGCCCGCCCTGCCCCGTAATGCCGCGCACCGGCAAGCGAGGAAAGGTGGCTTCGGTGGCACGTTCCAGCACACCGTGACTGAGACACGCCACGGTGACGATGTCACCGCGCGCCGCAAGCTCGGCGCCGAGTGTGATAGCCAAGCGAACGCCAGGCGTCCACGACACGGCGGTAGTGAGCACGAGAAGGCGCACGGCTCACTCGCTGCCGCGATTGAACTGCAACGCATGCAAGCGGGCATACGCACCGTTGCGCACGAGCAGATCGGCATGCGTTCCTTGTTCCACCAGCTGGCCACGCTCGAGCACCAAAATGCGATCGGCGTGCTGAATCGTGGCGAGACGGTGTGCGATCACGAACACCGTGCGTCCCTGCAGCAACCGGTCGATCGCTTCCTGTACCAGCCGCTCACTCTCCACGTCGAGCGCCGACGTAGCTTCGTCGAGAATCAGGATCGGCGGATCGGACAACAGCGCCCGTGCGATCGCCAGCCGCTGCCGCTGTCCACCCGACAGACGCGAGCCACGCTCTCCGAGATTCGTGTCCCACCCCTCCGGGAGTTCCTGAATGAACGACATGGCATTGGCGGCACGAGCCGCGGCCTCAAGCTGCGCCTGTGTGACCTGCGTACGACCGAAGGCGACATTGGCGCGCACCGTGTCGTTGAAGAGCACGGTGTCCTGACTCACGATGCCGGTCAGCGAACGGAGGGCATCGAGCGTGATATCGCGCAGATCGATGTCGTCGAGCGTAATCCGACCACTGGTGGGCTCGAGGAAGCGCGGCAGCAGGTCGATCAGGGTGGACTTGCCGGCGCCGCTTGCACCCACCAGCGCGATCACCTCGCCCTTTCGTGCCGTGAAAGTCACATCGGACAACGCCGGCGCATCATCGCCGTAGGCGAAGGTGACATGCTCGAATTCGAGCGACGTCGCAAACGTTGGCGCGGTGATCGTGCCGCGATCGACCGCCGTCTCCGTCGGCGAGTCGAGCACTTCGAAAATGCGCTCGGCACTGGCCAGCGACTGCTGGGCCGATGCCGGCACCTGCGAGAGCTGCTTGAGCGGCTGCAGCAGGCGCATCACCCAGATCAAGAACGTGACCAGCAGCGCACCATCCAGCGACTTCTCGACCAGCACGAGACGTGCGCCGAACCAGAGAATGGCGACAGCCATGCCGGCGCCGAGCGTTTCGGTGACCGGTCCCGACATCAGCGCGAGTCTCCCGATGCGCACATACCCTTTTGCGAACGCGGCATTACGCGTCACGAAGCGCTGCTCCTCGCGTACTTCCGCCCCGTACGACTTGATGAGACGGATGCCACTCACGACTTCCTGTACCATGCTGGTGATTTCGCCCTGCTCGTTGCCCATGCGGCGATACCCCTTGCGCAGTTTGCGCAGCACGGGTTGCAGCGACAGCACGGTGAGCGGCACCACCACCAACGAGGCCAGCGACAACTTCCACGACACGGCGAACATGATCGCGATCGTGGAGACCACCTGTGCCGTGCTCCAGATGGAGCGCGTGACCAGTTCGGTGACCACGGCTTTCGCGTTGGTCGTGTCGGTGAGCATACGCGAGATCACCTGCCCCACCTTGTTGGCGGTGAACCAGCTCATCGGCAGACGCAGCAAGTGCGCATACAGCGCGTCGCGCAGATCGCGAACCACGAACTCCTGCAACTGCGCACCGATCTGCCCACTCAGCCATACCAGGACGTTCTTGAGCGTGACCGCCAGCAGCACCAGTATGATGACATTGCGCAGCGATCCCATCTGGTCGGACGGATCCAGCAGGAAGCCGATGGTCGTGCCAAGAATGGCCGACACGACCTTGTTGCCCGGAATGAGCTGCGG
>NZ_JBDNFF010000237.1:0-1873 GCF_041689975.1 Gemmatimonas sp. | reverse complement strand
GGGCATCAGGGTTCCGCCATCTGTTCGAAGAATTCCTTGTTGTTCTGCGCGCGTTCCATTCGCTTGATCAGGAACAGCAGCGATTCATCGGAGGGCATGTCGGCCAGGAAAGAGCGCAACAGGAAAATGCGCTGCTGTTCGAAGGGCGTGAGCAACAGCTCTTCGCGACGGGTGCCCGACTTGTTGATGTCGATCGCCGGGAAAATGCGCTTGTCGGCCAGCTTGCGATCGAGCACGAGCTCCATGTTACCGGTGCCCTTGAACTCCTCGAAGATCAGCTCGTCCATGCGCGAATTGGTTTCGATGAGCGCCGTAGCGACGATCGTGAGGGAGCCGCCTTCCTTGAGATTGCGGGCCGCGCCGAAGAACGCCTTGGGCTTCTGCATGGCGGACGCCTCCATGCCGCCCGACATGATCTTGCCACCCTGCGGCGCCACGGCGTTGTGCGCGCGGGCCAGACGCGTAATCGAATCGAGCAGGATGACCACATCCTTGCCCGTCTCCACGAGCCGCTTGGCCTTTTCGATGACCATGTCGGCCACCTGCACATGGCGGTCGGCCGTTTCATCGAACGTGGAACAAATGACTTCGGCCTGGGGACAGGTGGCCTGCATGTCGGTCACTTCTTCCGGGCGCTCGTCGATCAGCAGCACGATGAGCGTGATCTCGGGATGATTCTCGATGATCGCGTTCGCGAGCTGCTGCATGAGGATCGTTTTGCCACCCTTGGGCGGGGCAACGATGAGGGCGCGCTGGCCCTTCCCGAGCGGGGCGATGATGTCGCAGATACGGGTCGCGACTTCGCCGTTGCTCCGCTCGAGGCGGATGCGTTCGTCGGGGTACTGCGCGGTCAGGTTGTCGAAGGCGCTACGCAATTTCGACTGCTCAGGGTCACCAGCGTTGATGCGCTCCACCTTGAGGAGCGCGAGATAGCGTTCCCACTCTTTCGGCGGGCGGACTTCCCCCATCACCGTATCACCGGTGCGGAGGTCGAAGCGCTTCACCTGCGAGGGGGAGACGTAGATGTCGTCCGGGCCGTGCAGATAATTGAAGTCTTGCGACCGGAGAAAGCCGTAGCCTTCCGGGAGGACTTCGAGGACGCCTTCACCGTACAGCGTCGTTTCGGCATCGAGCAGAGCCTGCTCGATACGGAAGATCAACTCCTGTTTACGAAGGCCGCTGGTACTCGTGACATGCAATGACGCGGCCAGCGCCAGGAGTTCAGGAACAGACTTCCGCTTCAGCTCGGCTACGTGCACTAGGCATAGGAAACGAGAGTGACCGCAGGCCGAACAGACGCGCATGGCAGGACTCGAACCTGCGACCTTCTGCTCCGGAGGCAGACGCTCTATCCAACTGAGCTACACGCGCAACACGAGCACTACTTTGGCGCCAAGGCGCCGAGTGAGTGATCCGCCCGACCGGTGCGCGGCGCTCCCGAAAGAACGCCGTGAGCCGGTCAGACTGTAGAAGTTAATCCGCCGATGACGACTGGGGCAAGGAAGCATCTTCGTAAGGGCTTCGGTCCACCACGTCCCGGAACGCCCGAATCGCTGCCGTGAACGCGCCGCGGTCGCGCAACCGCGTGATGTTGGTGCCGGTGTAGCGCCGGAGCGCCACGCCAAGGTTGGCGCAATCGTGGAAGTCGAGCTGCGCCGCGACCGAGTCGAGTGTGTGTCCTGGCTCGTCGAGCAGCGCGGCCGCCACCAGCAGCCGACACCAGGTGAGAAAGGGCCGCAACGGCGGCAGTCGCGCGTCGGTGAGGCGATTCTGCAGGGTACGGCGCGACAGGCCGAACACGGCGGCGACCTCCTCGCGGTCCAGCTGCTCGTGCGAGTGCTCCAGCACGTACTCCAGCAGCGGGTGCAGCCGC
>NZ_JBDNFF010000236.1:0-7501 GCF_041689975.1 Gemmatimonas sp. | reverse complement strand
GGAATCAGCCGACCCGTCGTGGCGCGAAATGCCGCCACCGCTGTTGGTGGTCGACGTGCTCAGCCCGTCCACGCGGCGTCGCGATCGGCATCGCAAGCGTCCCACGTATCTCGCGCACGGCGTCGGCGAACTGTGGCTGGTCGATCAGGACACGCGTTCGGTCGAGCGCTGGACGTTGGCGTCGGAGTTTCCGGAGACGTTTCGCGATAGGATCACGTGGGCGCCTAACGCGGCGCTGCCGCCGTTGGTCGTGACTGCCGCTGAGAGCTTTGGAGCAGCGACGCAACCTGACAATCGTTCCACCGCCGCCCGCTGACGCACACATGACGGCGCGCCGTACCCGTCGCGTATGACCAAAACTCGTGCGAAATCGAGGACTGCGAGATGATCCCGTTGCCCGTTGCGATGACGCGGAAGAGCTGCTCGCCAATCCCGTTGAGAACGCCCGCACCGAGTTGGTGCGCGGGCGGATGATCGTGCGCGAGCCAGCGGGGTGGACACACGGCGACATCGCAGCGCGCGTCCTGGTCGCGATCAGCGCGCACCTCACCGCAGAGCGTGGCACACTCGGGCTCTCGGTTCCACGAGGACGCGTGCTTGCCGCCGAAACCGGCTTTACGCTCCAGCGAAACCCGGACACGGTGCGCGCGCCCGATGTGGCCGACGTGCGTTGGGATCGCTGCCCGGCAGTGCCGCCAGCGGGTTTCGCCGAGTTCGCACCCGATCTGGCAGTGGAGGTACTGTCGCCTGCTGATCTTGCGGGAGAAATGCTCGCGAAGGTCGGCGATTGGATCACGGCCGGAACCCTGCTGGTGTGGCTCGTGGATCCATCGCGCCGAGAAGCGCGCGTGTATCGCGCCGACGGCAGTGAGTCGACTCTCGTAGCACCGGCCGTGCTCAGCGGGGAAAATGTACTGCCCGGACTCCTGATCGAATTGGCCGACGTGTTCGACTGACGCCGTCGCTTCACAAAAAGAATAAGGGCGGGCATGTGCGTACGCTGCGCCGTTTGCGCGCGCACTCCCCTCGGTCCGATGAACCGAATCCGCAACCAATGCCGCGGTCCGCCGCACGTTGGACGAGGCCTTCGGGAGCGACATGACCCAGAAACCGAGTCGTAATACGGTTACGTACAGGAGGTAATACTATGGCAAACCCGATGCGGACCGTTTCCTTCAAGTTGTCAACGGAGCTCGACGACGCGTTGAGTGAGCTGGCGCGGCGCCGCAAATCAAGCCGCTCGGCCGTCGTTCGCGAGGGCCTACCGGCGCTGGTGGCCGGTGGACGCCGGTCTGTGACGATGGCCGTCGATGAATTGGTGGGATCCCTTGATGGCCCCCGGATCTCTCCACGAATCCCAAGCACATGAGCAAGTATGGACGGTGACGCGCGTCGTCATTGATACCGGACCTCTTGTCGCCCTGTTGAATCGACGCGATCAGCAGCATGCGTGGGTTCGAGAGGTGCTGGACGCGGTCGAACCGCCCATCTTCACATGCGAAGCGGTCGTTTCGGAGGCTTGCTTCCGGCTCGGACGCCTCGATGGCGGGCCAGACGCTGCGCTCCAGTTGATTGCGAGCGATGTACTGAAAATTGACTTCCGAATGCTTCCGGAAACGGCGGCTGTTGAAGGGTTGATGCGGAAGTTCGCGAATGTGCCGATGTCGTTGGCCGACGCGTGCCTCGTTCGGATGACAGAGCTCGATGCGTAGAGCGTAGTCGTTACGCTGGACAACGACTTCCGCGTCTATCGGCGGAACTGGCGGCAAGTCATTCCGACCATCATGCCAAGCTGAAGCAGCGGCTAACCGCGCTCCGAATCTCTTCGCGACAGCTCGGGTCAAGAATTGCTGGTAAATGCGCCAAGGCTTGGTCCCACGGCATCCAGTTAATAACTTTGCACGAATGCCGCATAATCATTCGCCGCATCGTGACTTTCTGAACATCGCCGACTTCTCCTCCGCAGAGACATTCTCCCTGCTGGCGCTGGCTGAGCGTATGCGCACTGGTGCGTACGATCGTAAGCCATTGTCAGGTAAGGCTTTGGCGATGATTTTTATGAAATCGTCCACGCGCACACGCGTGTCATTTGAAGTGGGGGCCACCCAACTGGGCGGCACCGCGCACTTCCTCTCGCCCCGCGACGTCCAGCTGGGACGTGGCGAGCCGATCGCCGACACGGCACGCGTGCTCGACCGATACGTGCACGGCATCATGATCCGCACGTTCGCGCACGCCGACGTAGAAACACTGGCCGAGTACGCCAAGGTGCCCATCATCAATGGGCTCACCGATCTGTCGCATCCGTGTCAGATCCTGGCCGACGTCCTCACGATTCAGCAGCACTTGGGCGACGTGCGCGGCAAGACGGTTGCCTGGATCGGCGACGGAAACAACATGGCCAACTCGTGGATCGAAGCGGCGGCGCATCTGGGCTTCACGCTCAAGCTCGCCTGTCCCGAGGGATTTGATCCCGACGACAGCTTCCTGCGCGCCGGCGTGGCCTCCGGCATGGTGCAGCTCCTGCGCGATCCGCGGGAGGCGGCCGCCGGTGCCGACGTCGTGACGACCGACGTGTGGGCATCGATGGGGCAGGAGGAGGAGCAGGCGAGGCGCGCGGTCGCCTTCGCGCTCTATCAGGTTGACAGACCGCTGATGGCCCTGGCCGCGCCTCACGCGATCTTCTTGCACTGTCTGCCGGCGCACCGCGGCGAGGAAGTCACGGCCGACGTGCTCGACGGCCCGCAGAGCGTCGTGTGGGATGAAGCCGAGAATCGCTTGCACATACAGAAAGCGATCATGGCAGCACTCATGGGGAACGAAGCCCTTTAAACCGGAATTCACACAACATGCCCATCGCTGAAGGAATACTCGCCCCCGATTTTACGCTCCCGACCGATGCTGGCGACACGCTCACGCTGTCGTCGCTTCGTGGTCAGTGGGTCGTACTCTTTGCCTATCCGAAGGACGACACTTCCGGCTGCACCATCGAGGCCTGCGAGTTTCGCGACGCGCTCCCGCGCTTCGATGCGTCGAAGGCCGTCATTTTGGGCATCAGCCCGGACTCGGTCAAGTCGCACGTGAAGTTCAAGACCAAGTTCGAGCTGCCGTACACGCTGTTGGCTGACGAAGAGAAAACCGTGCTTCAGGCTTATGATGTGTGGAAGGAGAAGTCCATGTACGGCAAGACGTACATGGGCGTGGAGCGCACCACGTTCTTGATCGACCCGGCGGGACAGATCGCCAAAGTGTTCACCAAAGTGAAGCCGGCCGGTCACGCCGACGAGGTCATGGCCGCGATCGTGTGAGTTTGCCGGGAATTGCTGCCAGTGTGGCAATATGCTGGCAGGTTCCTGCCGAATTGGTCATGTTATAGGGCGCGGCCGCTCCGGTTGCGCCCTGCTTCTTTTCCAGACATGACAGCTATCGCTCCCGGCACGCTCAAGCGCACGCCGCTCCACGACGTTCACGTCGCCCTTGGCGCGAAGATCGTCCCCTTCGCCGGCTACGAAATGCCGGTGCAGTATCCCACTGGTATCACCGTCGAACACAACGCTGTGCGCACCGTGTGCGGCATGTTCGATGTCTCGCACATGGGCGAGGTGATCGTGCGCGGTCCCGATGCCATGCGTTACGTGTCGTCGGTGACGAGCAACGACGTCGAAGCACTGGCTGTTGGACAGATCCAGTATTCGACGCTGCTGCGCGCCGACGGCACCATCGTTGACGACCTGCTGGTGTATCGTTTCGCCGATCATCTCATGCTCGTGATCAACGCGAGCAATCGCGACAAGGATCTCGCGCATCTGCAGGCGAACATCGCCGGCTTCGACTGCACGCTCACGGACATCTCCGACGGCATCGCGTTGCTGGCCGTGCAGGGACCGCAGGCGCCCGCGATCGTGGCGTCGTTGTCCGATGTGCGACTCGATGGCATCAAGTACTACTGGTTCACCGAAGGCAACGTAGCCGGCGTGCCGTGCAGAATTTCGCGCACCGGCTATACGGGCGAGCTCGGTTTCGAATTGTACTTCGACGCCGAGCACGCGGTCGCCGTGTGGAACGCTGTGATGGCCGCTGGCCCGGTCACCCCGGCCGGACTCGGCTGCCGCGATTCCTTGCGACTCGAGGCCGGTATGTGTTTGTACGGCAACGAACTCGATGATCGCACCACGCCGGTCGAGGCGGGACTCAACTGGCTGCTCAAGCTGGCGAAGCGCGAGCCGTTCCTGGGCAAGGACGTGCTCCTGCATCAGCATCAGGAAGGCACCGACCGCAAGCTCGTGGGATTCACGATCGACGAACGCGCGATTCCGCGTCATGGCCATGGTGTGGTGTACGGTGGCGTCAGGATCGGCGAGGTGTGCAGCGGCTGCATGAGCCCCACACTCGGTATTCCCATCGGCACCTGCTATCTGCCAATGGCGGCGGCGGTGGAAGGCACCACGTTCGAGATCGATATCCGCGGCCGCAAGCTGCCGGCGCGCGTGGTGAAGCTGCCGTTCTACAAGCGGGCAGGGAAGGCGTGAGCGTGCGTCCGCGCCCCTCAGCAATGCGGCGTGGCAGTGTAGACGACGGCGCTGCCAGCGTCGTGGCGATTCTCATGACCGATGTCGAGCCAGCGGTGCGCTTGAACGCGGCGCTCGAGTCGGGTGGGATTACCACAGTCACGATCTCGCCGATGGACGACGTGCGCGGCGATCTGCGCCGAGCGCGTCCCGACATCGTCGTGCTCACCGGCGCCCTGCTCGATGCGGCGAACATGTCGCTCGTACGGCTGCTGTTGTGGGACAACGTCGCCGTGCTCGGTTTCGCCGACGTCTCCGATCCACCGATGATCGAGCGATTGCGCGACATCGGGTACGCGGAAACGTGGCCCAAACCGGTTCGCATCGAGGATGTCGTGGACAGCGTGCGGCGTCGGCTCGAGCGTCAGCGATTGGCTGAGCTTACGGGGCTGGTGGGTGAGTCGGCGGCGATCCGCGAAGTGTTGGTGAAGGTGGAGCAGATCGCACCGGTCACCAGCACCGTGCTCATCGAAGGGGAAAGCGGCACCGGCAAAGAACTGGTGGCGCGCGCCATCCATCGCCTCAGTCCGCGCCGTGGGAAGCCGTTCATTGCAGTGAACGTAGGCGCGCTTACGGAAACGCTCCTGGAGAGCGAGCTGTTCGGCCACGAGAAGGGTGCCTTTACCGGCGCTGCCGAACGCCGGCTGGGGCGGTTTGAACTGGCCGACACCGGGACGCTCTTTCTCGATGAGATCGGCGAAATCCCGTCGAGCACGCAAGTGAAGTTGCTGCGCGTGCTCGAAGAGCGTGAAGTCACACGAGTGGGAAGTGGACAGCCGATACCGATCGATGTGCGCGTCGTCGCCGCGACGAACCGTCCGTTGCGCGAACATGTCGAGGAAGGCGGCTTTCGCGCGGACCTGTTTTACCGACTGAACGTCCTCGGCATTTACCTGCCGCCGCTGCGCGAACGTCGTGATGATATCCCATTGCTCGTGCGACGCTTCGTCACCGAGTTCGCGTCGCTGCACGATCGCGCATTCCACGGCATCTCGGCGGAAGCGCTGGCACTGTTGGTGGAATACGGCTGGCCCGGCAATGTGCGCGAGTTGCGGAATCTCGTGGAGAGCATGGTCGTGCTCGCCCACGGACGTGAAATCGGAGCGGATGACATCCCGCGGCCGATTCGCGACGGCGGTGGTCGGCGCTTGCTGCCGGTGCACGTGGGGCCGATGGTGCGCGAGGGTGAGCGGGCGCCGGGACGCGAGCTGGAATTCATCGTGCGATCGCTCGTCGAACTGAAGTTACAAGTCGAAGAGTTGCGTCGTCGGATGGACGTGGAAACCAGAGCGTCCGCACCGGGTTGGATGGGCGAGGTGCGATCGCCGTCCGCTGTGTCTTCTGCTAGTACTGGTGAAGTGGTGGCGATGCCAGGGTTCGGCTTGGTGCGTGGCATTGAACCACGCGAGCAGGCTCCGTCGGCCACGGTGATCACGCTCGGCCCCGGAATGACGATGGCGGAGATCGAGCGGGTGGCGATTCGGGCCGCGTTGCGGGACAACGGCGGGAACCGGCGAAAGGCAGCCGATCTGTTGGGCATCGGGGAGCGCACCCTGTACCGGAAGCTTCGGGAATATCAAGGGGAAGACGTTGGCGAGGGGGACGAAGGGGACGCTCCCTTCGACGAAGCTTGAGGTCGGGGCCGGTACGTCCATGCCCGGCAACGCGTTGTGAAATTTTTGCGTCTTGCTGTTGAGCGAGCCACGTCACATATTAGCGCTGCAGTCAGCTGAACACACGTGTTCGGTTCGCCCCACCCGCGGAGACAAGCCTGTCTATTCCAGTCAATTTCGGCATGACGTCCTCTCAGACCCCCTCCGGAACCATCGCGGGGAGTGTGTTGCCTATTCGTCGGGCGGAGGAACTGATCGCCACCCTTCCCGGGGTGTTATCGGTGCGGATCGTGCCAAACGATACTGGCGCCGTGGATGAGATCCACGTGCTTACGACCGACCTCGTGCAGCCCAAGAACACTGTTCGCAATATCGAGAGTGCGTTGATGGCGCAGCTCGGTCTTCGGGTCAACCACCGGAAGATCTCGATCGCGACCACGCTGGATGCGCCTCGCGCTGCCGATTTGCCGCCGGTCACGACGACCACGGCTGGCTTGAGTGCGATGGCCGGCGGCGCTTCCGCCCATGCGAGCTCGACAGTAACCTTGCCGCTGCCCGAGTCCGCGAGCGCATCCGTTACGTCTTCGTCCCCCGGTGGTCACATGGGAGGGACCGTGCGGACCAATTCGGCGACTGCGCCGATGGCCGATGCGGCTCCGTCGGGACGTCGGGTTCTGGTCTTTGAGGATGTCGAAGTGCGGCGTTCGCGTTCGCGCGGTGTGCTGTGCCGAGTCACGCTGAGCCGTGAAGGACAGGAATTTGTGGGCGAGTCGGAGGGTCAGGAGAGCGAGCGATCGCGCATCGACCTGGCGGCTCGTTCAACGCTGTTGGCCATCGTGGCCGCGACGAAGGCGACGGCGGGCGGAGAACGCTCGTTGGCGCTGGAAGGTTCGAAGCTGATCGATGCCTTTGATCGTGCGTTCATTTTTGTCAGCGTAGCGGCACGCGTCGGTCGCGAGCCGGTGGTACTGACCGGAAGCTGTGAAGTGCGTGAAAGTGCCGAAACGAGCGCCGTGCTCGCGGTGCTGGATGCGACCAACCGTTGGATGCACATCGACCGTTAGCAGAAATCGTGAGGCGCGGAGGAAAGCGCCTTTCTCATGTCTACCCCCCATCGTCTGAACGAGACGACACAAAAAAACGTCCCCGTCAGCCGTCAAGAGCGGAGCTGAGCGGGCAGGCCAAGCAGTAGGAGCGGAGCTAACCTCGATAAGCATGTGGAGTCCCGAGCGGGACACACGTGACTACCCCGATGGGAGGTGACGCAAAGATGGAATTCGTGGCCCAGCTCGTGAATGCGATGTGGTCGTTTGTTTTGGC
>NZ_JBDNFF010000235.1:0-35922 GCF_041689975.1 Gemmatimonas sp. | reverse complement strand
GCTAGCGATTGTGGCCAGCTCGACCGTATCTGGTTGTGCGAGCCTGAATCAGAAGGAGAAGGGAGCCGTGATCGGTGCTACGGCCGGCGGCGTGGCCGGCGGGGTGATCGGCCGCAACAACGGCTCGACGGCCAAGGGCGCCATTCTTGGTGCCGCTGTGGGCGGTGCAATCGGCGCGGTCATCGGTAACCAGATGGACCAGCAGGCCAAGAAGATCGAACAGCAGGTTGCCGGCGCCTCGGTGGAACGCGTGGGTGAAGGCATTCAGGTCACCTTCGCGAGCGGTCTGCTGTTCGACTTCGACAGCGACAAGAACCGTAGTGAAGCCGCCAGCAATCTGCGAAGCCTGGCGCAGAGCCTCACCGAGTATCCGAAGTCCGACTTGCTGATCGTCGGACACACCGACTCGGTGGGCGACGACAGTTACAACCAGGCCCTCTCTGAACGTCGCGCCCGCGCGACGGCCGACTATCTCGTATCACAGGGCGTGCCGCGCGCGCGCCTACGTACGTCGGGTCGCGGGGAACTGGAGCCCATCGCCAACGCCGACGACGAGAAGAACCGTCGCGTAGAAGTCGCGATTTACGCCAGCGATGCGTACAAGGCGGAGCTCAAGAAGGACAAATAGCCTCGAGCTGAGAGCTCAACTGCAAACTCCTCAGGAAGCAGGAGGGAGGGTTTCAGGGGGCAGGAAGCAGGTTGACCGCGCGTGGTTCCTGCTCCCTGCTTCCTGAAACCCTCCCTCCTGCTTCCTAAGGAGTTCGCAGTCGATTTCTCACTATGAACTTTCAGCTCTAAAACCGATAAATCGCCGCAATCCCGGTAGTCGATGGCATGCGGTCACGCGGCACCATGACCACGTCACCACCCATGCGCAACACGATCTCGGCGAGATCATCAAGAATGTCTTCTACATGCGGATCATCCAGCTCACCATGTGATACCTGCGCGGTGGCGCGATCCACATGACCCGGCACCACGCGGTCGTCGTCCACCAGCAGCGCGCGTACGCGTCCACCGAGTGCGGCCATGGCCGCGTCGGAGAGCACATCGGATGCGAGACCGCGCGGAAGCGCAGCGCCGTATTCGTCGATGTAGCCTTGCAGCCGTAGAGTGTATCGCGGCTCGACGATCTCCCATGCCTTTTGACGCAGTTCGTCGGGAGAGAATGCGTCCGGATTGCCGGCGATCGCATCGGGTAGTAGCAGCGCATTGTGGCTTACCCCGCGAAAGACCGCGTGATGTTCTGGCAGCGCAACAAGTACCATCGGCAAACCCGAGTGCTTCGTATGATGCTCGACAATTGCCCGGTCCACCACGCGAAAGAATCGCTCGGTGTCCTTGTCAATCTCATCTTTGCGTGAACCCGATCCCGCGTGCATCGCGATATGCGCACCGCCATGCCCGAGCTGACCCACGGGGTTCAACGCCGTGTGCGACTCGGTCACTTCTTCACCCAATGCTTCAGTGAGCGTGCGTGGAACGCTCGCATGCATCGTGATCTCGTCGACTGCGTCACGGTTGCCTTGAAAGAGGCGCACGTGATCACGCGTGATCGCGAGCATCTGGAATCGATCAGCCGACTGCAAGACACGCAGCAGTGGCTTGATGTGGAACGATTCGGCCACGATGGCACGCTCCGGCACCGCACGCTGGAGCTTGTAGACTTTATAAAAGTCCGCGTGCAAAAATACCGCGAGCCCATCAAGCGCATGCGACCAGAACCGATCGCTATCGGCCAGCTCGTGTAACGGCGCGGTGAACGCCTCCAGCTCGGCGGCACCCATCTCATTGGCCAACGCCGATTCGGCTTGCCGCAGCAAATTACGGAAACGCACAACGTCCTGCTGCGACGCGGGAAAGCGACGGCCGGTAGGAAGGTAGATCGACACGCACGGGCCCGTCCGATCCAGCAGTAATTCCGGGAAATGCTCCACGGTAGGCGTGGTCATGGTCATAGTGGCATCCCTTGATCGACAGCGGGGCGATCGTAGGGATCGATACCTTTGGGCGGACGCAGCTTGGCCAGCCGCTTGTCGAGCACGCGCACGAGCTTGTCACGCGCGCCGTGGAACGCCGCCGAGAGCGTGGCCGCCGCGTGAGTCACTGCCATCGGGTCCTGGCCGGACAACCGCGCCTCGAGCGTGCATTCCTTGTCGGACGCACCGGACTTTACGGCGTTCGCATCACGGAAGTGGACTTCGATCCGGGTGATCTGGCTCGAAAAGCGGGCCAGCGAACGAAGCAGATCGGTCTCGACCTCACGCATCGCCTCGTCCCGGCCGTCCACATGATTGTCCGTATTCAGCTGAATGAGCATGTCCTCTCGCTGTCAGGGTGAAGCCATCGAGGAATGCACGCCTTGTGCCGAACCAGCGGGTGTGCCGTGTCAGGCGTAGACTCAATAGCAAAGGTCCGTGTCATACCCCGAAGTCCCCCCCGAGACTCCACCATATGTCCATTTCGAAAACCCTGCGCTGTGCTGCCCGCGGCTGTGCCGCGTTTGGCTTTTTCACCGCGCCGGCGCTACTCAGCGCGCAGAGCCGTCAGCCCGTAACCGATGAAGCCGCCGTGATGGCCAGTGCGAAAGCCGTGCATTCGGCCGTGCTCTCCATCGACACGCATGTGGACATCGCGACGGGCAATTTCACCGCGACCGGGCCGAACTATTCCCAGAAGCTGCCGCGCACCCAGGTTGATCTCACCAAGATGGAAGAAGGTGGACTCGCCGGTGCGTTTCTGGTGGTATATGTCGGACAGTCTCCCAAACTCGACGCTGTAGCATTTGCCAGCGCCAACGCCCAGGCGCTCGAAAAGTTCGACGCTATTCACCGCCTCACCGAACAGCTGGCGCCATCACGCGCCGAGATCGCGTACACGGCCGCCGATGCCCGTCGCATTCACACGGCCGGCAAGCGCGTGATCTTCATCGGTGTCGAGAACGGTTTTCCGATCGGCGCCGACCTCACCAACGTACAGAAGTTCTTCGAGCGTGGTGGACGGTACATGTCGCTCGCGCACAACGGACACAGCCAGCTGTCCGATTCGAACACCGGTGAGCGCGACGGAGTGTGGCTGCACAACGGCCTGAGCCCGCTCGGCAAACAGGTCATCGTCGAGATGAACCGCCTCGGCATGATGATCGACGTTTCACACCCGTCGAAGCAGTCGATGCTGCAGACGATCGCGATCTCGAGAGCGCCGATCATCGCCTCGCACTCGGGCGTGCGTGCGATCTGCAATCACAGCCGCAACATGGACGACGAGCAGCTCAAAGCGCTCGAGAAGAACGGCGGCGTGATCCAGCTCGTAGCGTTCAACGGCTACATCAAGTGCGATCCCACGCGCGATCTGCCGCGCGAACAAGCGCGTGCGGCCGCGATGACGGATCTGCGTGCGGAGTTCGGCATCACCGCCACCGATCGTCGTGAACAGCAGGCGCAGATTCAAACGCTCGACGACGCGAAGCGCAACGCGTACCTCGCCAAACAGGAAGACATCACCGCGCGCCGCTATCCGTCGGACCCGCCGGCGACCGTGAAAGACTTCGTGAACCACATCGATTATGCGGTGAAGCTCATCGGCATCGACCACGTGGGCATCAGCTCAGATTTCGACGGCGGCGGCGGCGTGGACGGCTGGCGCACTGCGTCGGAATCGCTGAACGTCACGACCGAACTCGTACGCCGCGGCTATTCGAATGCCGAGATCGCGAAGATCTGGGGTGAAAACCTCTTACGCGTGATGGCGGTGGTGGAGAAGGTGGCGGCGGGATCGAAGCGGTAAACTGACCGTCACGTGAGTTTGGAGTGGTGAGTCGAAGTCTGGAGTGTTGAGTTTGAACTCACAACTCCGACCTTTCATTCACCACTCCAAACTCACAGCAAACCATCAGACCGCCTCTGACAATGACGTAAAGTTGAAATCCCGCGCCTTGATCGACGGCATCACCACATCGCCGCCCTGCTCTGTTCCGGCCAGCCGTTCCGGGCGGCCGAGTGCTTCGATGTTGTTCAGCAGGAACAACGGCGACTCATTGAAGCGGAAGTTGCGCAGCGACTTCGTGATCGTGCCGTTCTCCACCAGAAACGTGCCGTCGCGCGTGAGTCCAGTGTAGAGAATCGTGCGCGGATCGACTTCGCGCAGATACCACAGTCGCGTGACCAGAATGCCGCGCGTGGTGCCCTTGATCAGATCCTCGACCGACTGCGTACCACCAGCCATCTTGAACGTGCTCGGGCCACCCGTCGGCGTCTTGCCGTGCTTCTTCGCCCAGAAGCGCGAGTAGATCAACTGCTTGAGCACGCCCTTCTCGATCCACACCTGTCGGCCGAGCGGCATGCCTTCGAAGTCCCACGGACGACCATTCAACTGCGGATCGGCCGGATCGGAAAAGATCGTGACGCGTTCATCGACGATCTTCTCGCCGACCTTGTTGCCGCCGCCCTGCTTCACAAACGGACTACGACCTTCATCGGCGCTGCGCGCATCGGCGTAGTTGGAAATCAGCTGGACGATATCACCGACCGCCTGCGGCTCCAGAATCACCGTGTAGCGGCCCGGTTCGAGCGCGACCGGCTTCTGCGACAAGCGTGCTTTTGCGATCGCGGTCTCCGCCACGCGACGCGCATCGATCTGCGCCCAGTCGGCGTGATCGGCGGCGGCCCACCCGGACCCGGTACCGTCAGCGGTGCGCGCCGTGAGAGTGTAGTTCACGTTCGTACTGCGATGATACGCGAACATGCCGGTGCTGTTGCCGATCGCCAGCGCGCCGGCCGTGTTCACGAGATAACCAGCGGCCTTTACGTCACCCGCCTTGCGCGCCATCTCGAGCGCGATCAGCGCGGCTTTGGCGCGATCGTCGGCCGTGAGAGCCGCCGACGCCTCGAAGTAAGAAGTCACGGGTGCGTACTGCTGTGACCCGAGCTGTGGCATCGACTCGGGATCGTCTGGAGCGAGACGAGCCAGACGTTCGCTCTGGTCCACCGCGCGTTTGATCGCCTCGTCGGAGAGATCGTTCGTGGTGACCACTGCGTGCTTCGCGCCGAACGCACTCTGAATGCCGAGCTGCGCATCGGTGGTCGCACCGGCCGTGGACACCTGGTTGTCGGCGAAGCGGATGTTGCCCTGCGTGTACGTGTTCACCTGCACGTCGACCGCATCGGCCTTCGACCACTTCACCGCCTTCTCGACGATGGCCTGGGCCTGCTCACGCGTCAGCATCGCTTCGTTTGCACTCCCGCGTTCGCGCATCAGGCCTTCCTTCCGGTATTGATCACATTGACGTTCTTGAAGCGCGCCGGCGGCGAGCCATGGCTCACCGCATTGACCTGCGCCGGCTGACCCTTACCGTCGAAGAAGCTGCCGCCGAGCACATAGCTCGACTTACCGCCGATCATGTCCAACGAGTTCCAGAAGTCCGGCGTGCGGATCTGATACGCGACGTCCTTCAGCACACCCACGATCTTGCCGCCCTTGATCTCGTGGAACGTCTGGCCGCCGAACTGCGCGTTGTACCGCTGCTGATCGATCGAGAAACTGCCGTCGCCCTGAATGAGAATACCGCGATCGGTGGCCGCGACCAGATCGTTCATCGACTGGTCCTTCTCTCCCGGCAGCAACGACACATTCGGCATGCGCTGGAACTGCACGTTGTCCCAGCCCTGCGCAAACGAGCAACCGTGCGAGCGCACCGGTCGGCCGTTCTTGTCGTACCACCAGCGCAGCCACGGCGCCTGTTCGCGGGTGGTCTGATAGTCGTTGAACATGCCGTTCTTCACGATCAGGAATTCATCGGGCTTCACGCCGTCATCGTCCCAGCCGATGGTGGAGAGACCGCCTTCCTGCGTGCGGTCGCCCTGGATGTTCATGATGGTTGGGCCGTACTTCAGGGTACCGAGCATCTTCTCCGGTGGCGCCACGAAACTGGTGCCGGCGTAGTTCGCTTCGTAGCCCATCGCGCGATCGAGCTCGGTGGGATGACCGATGCTTTCGTGAATCGTGAGCCAGAGATTCGACGGATCGAGTACCAGGTCGTATCGCCCCACATCCACCGGCTTCGCGGTGAGCTTAGCGGCGGCCTCTTCACCCCACTTCGGTGCATTGCCCACCAGATCCGACGCCAGCACATACTCCCAGCCACGGGCCATCGGCTGAATCATGTTGGCGCGACTCTGGAAGTCGGAGAAGTCGGCCGACACCGCTGTGATCTGCATCGTGGGCCAGGAACGCACCGTGTCCTGCTGAATGAACGAGCCGTCGGTACTCGCGTAGTTGCGCTCGTCCTTCACGAAGAAGAAACCGCTGGACACGTACTTCACATTCTTCGTCTTCATCGCAGCGACGTTGGCCCTGAGCAGCAGGTCGGCCTTCTGCTCCACGGGAATGTCGAACGGGTCCTGCACGTACGCGCCCTTCCACTTCCCATCTGCGACCACGGGAGACGGCAGCCATTCCACGGGGCGAGCCCGCGCAATGCGTGACGCCTTGGCGATCGCCACCGCTTCACGCGCGGCGGCCGCGGCGCCATCGTTGGTGAGTACCCGCGTGGCCGCAAAGCCCCAGGTGCCATCGACCAAGGCGCGCACACCGATGCCTACGGTGTCGGTATCGACCACCTGCTGAATCTGCTGCTCGCGTGTGAACACAAAGTTCTGGCGCTGCCGACTGCAGCGCACATCGGCGTAGCTGGCGCCCGCCATCTTCGCCGCATTGAGCGCAGCGTTCATCAATTCCTTCACCCCGGGGATATCCGCGAACATCTCGAGTGCGCGCAGATCCGGCGCCGGTGAGGCACCAAGCAATCGGGGGATGGCAGCAAGCGAGCTGCCGATCAGCAGCGAAGCACCCAACGCGGAGCCCCCCTGCTTCATGAAGTCACGGCGAGAAGGCATGGCGAGAAAGTAAGGGGTACGGGGTCGGGGGTAAGGAGACTCCCCTGCCCCAGACTCCCTACCCCATACGCCCGACTCCCGACCCGTACTCGGCTGTTATCCCAACAGCAATTGCAATTCGTCTCTCCCAACCCCCGCGAGTCCGCCCTTGTCCTCGCTGAGAATGGCGTCGGCCAATGCCCGTTTGCTGGCCTGCAGCTCGAGGATCTTCGACTCGATCGTGTCCCGCGCTACCACACGCGTCGCAATCACCTGACTCGTCTGTCCAATACGATGAGCCCGGTCGATCGCCTGCGCTTCCACCGCCGGATTCCACCACGGATCGAGCAGATACACGTACTCGGCCGCCGTCAGATTGAGCCCGTGTCCGCCAGCCTTGAGGCTGATGAGAAACAGCGGCGGACCATCGGCCGATTGGAACCGATCCACGCGCGCCTGTCGATCACGCGTGCGTCCGTCCAGATATTCGTACGGCACCCCGAGCGCTTCGAGGCGCGCGCGCAACAGCGACAGAAAACTCGTGAACTGCGAGAACACCAACACCTTGTTGCCCTCGGCGGCGATCTCCTGCAACGCCGGCACGACCGCGTCGAGCTTGGCCGATGGCAGTGAAGCCTTGGTCGGATCGACCAGCGCCGGATGACAGGCCGCCTGGCGCAACCGCAACAGCGCTTCGAGGATATGCATACGCGACTTGCCGATGCCGTCGCGCTCCACACGATCCAGCAGACTCGTGGCATACTGGCTCCGCAGCTGCTCGTAGAACGCGCGTTGCTTGGGTTCCAGCTCCACTTCGATCGTCTGCTCGATTCGCGCGGGCAGTTCCTTCGCTACCATCGCCTTGGTGCGCCGCAACACCACCGGACGCAAGGCGCGCGACAGCAGCTCCTGCGCCGACACGCCAGTGCCCGCCGGCATGCCGGGACGCAGTGCCGCCAGTGTGCGTGTCGCGGAACTGAACGTCGTCGCCGCCCCCAGCATGCCGGGGTTGAGGAACTCGAACAGACTCCAGAGCTCCTCGATCCGATTTTCGATCGGCGTACCGCTCAACGCAAGCCGATGATCCGCCTGCAGCAACCGACACGCCTTGGCGGTGGCGGTGCCGGCGTTCTTGATGGCCTGCGCTTCGTCGAGAATCACATAGTCGAACCGACGCGAGCCGAGTCGCGCGATATCGCGACGCAACGTGCCGTAGGTGGTGATCGCCAGATGCGCATCGACGGTGTCGAGATCCTCCACCGACCGCTCCGCATGACTGAGATCGTGCACCTTGAGCTGCGGTGTGAAGCGCGCCGCCTCCCGCACCCAGTTGAACACGAGCGACCGCGGCACCACCAGCAGCGACATCCCGATGCCTGCTTCGCGCCGTGCTTCGAGCATGGCGAGCACCTGCACCGTCTTGCCCAGACCCATGTCGTCGGCCAGACAGCCACCCAGCGCGAAGCGACGCAGGAAGCCGAACCACGACAGCCCTTCTTCCTGGTAGCCGCGCAGCGTGCCCACAAAGCCACCGGGCACGGGGACGGCGTTGATTCCCTGGAATTTCTTCAGTTCCGAGCGGCCCGACGCGAGCGTTTCGTCGACATCGACATCGGGCAACGCCGCCAGCAGCACATCGAGCAACGCAAGCTGCGACGAACGGAAACGGATACCGTCGCCACGACGCACGCCGATCGCGAGCAGCGCACGCAGTTCGTCGAGGGATTCGTCGGGGAGAAACCCCACGACGCCGTTGCCGAACTCGATCAGCTCATTGCCTTCATCCATCGCCGTGAGCAGCTGCGACAGCGTGAGCTCGTGTTCGCCGTAGCGCAGCGTACCGGTGAGATCGAACCAGTCGATCCCTGAACTCACGCGTACCTGCAACGGACTCGGCGCCACGAACGTGGCCCCGTCGGACTCGATCAGCCATCCGTCGCGCACGAGCGTCGAAATCAGTCGTGGCAGCGTGTGCGGCTGCACCACGAGCGACAGGCGGCTCTCGGCGTACGAGTACATCTCCTGGGCGCCAAGCGCACGCAGCCGCGTCATCGCATTGCGTTCGGCCGCCGCGCGACGACGATACAGCGTGCGCGTCTTCTTGTCGAAGCAGGTCGACGCCGTCGACGCCGCATCCACGAACTCCGCGCCGTAACGGAAGCGCAACGTGAGCCACGAGGGCGACGTGCGCCACGAGCCCGCGCCACTGGTCACGCGCACCATCGGCACCGGCGCGACATCGCTCTCGATGTGCATCTCCCCGGCCGGCAACGCGAGGCGCGGCATATTGGGCAGTGCATGGTACTCCGCCAGGAACGCCGACGGATCCTCGCCCAATTCGAACTCGCCCGCCGTCCACAGTTTTTGCATCAGTGGCCACACCTGATCGCCGTCGAGACGCGACAGCGTCGGGCCGAAGAGCACGAGCCCCGACTCATGAATCCAGTTGGCGTCGCTGAGGGGGCGCACGGTCTCGTCGCGCAGCAGCTCGCCCACCAACTGGTACGCGTCGGGCGTCGGACGATCGAGACGCATGGCGACCTGCCACGGTGTGTGGTCGTCCCATGAAATCATACGTGCATCGAGCGACGGGCGATTACTGCGCAGTCGCGCGCGCCCCGTGTCGCAGATCATGCGCAACGTGGTGCGATAGGCACGCGGGCGCACGATGAATCCACCCGTGGGCATCGTGGCGATACCCTGCGCGTCGGAGCTTCCCAGCAGCATCTCCGCGATCTGACGATCGACCGGATCGGGCGCGTTGCACCACGCGTCGATGGAGTACTGAAAGTGCTTCGGCGCTTCCCACACGCTGTCGCGATCACGGCGCTGCGTCGTGATTTCCACGCGCACGCCGCGATGCTGTGCGCTCTCGGTGAGATGCACGAGATACACGATACGCCGGTCTTCGGGGAGCGACGTGGCGCGGTTGGTCAGACGCGTTTCGGTGAAGACCGAGCGCTGACGGCCACTCGTGTCGCGCAGGGCGGTCTGCCACTCGGGCGCGAGCGTCGCCTTCACGTCGGCCGGGCGCGGCTGCGGCTTCATCACGGCCAGCGCATGGCGCTCGAAGGTGACCTGTGGCTCGGCGGCCGATGACGCCGCGGTTTCGAGCAGCGGCTCGAGCGTGCCCTGAGCGTCGAGCACGCGCAACAGCGCCCACAGGTGCTTGCAGGCACCATACTCCTGCCCGTGGGGGCAGGTACAACCCAAATGCAGTCGCCCCGGGCGCGGGCGCAGAAACACCCCGTACGGGCGGGTGCCCTGCACGACGCCGGTTGCCGCACCGGCGTCGACATGCTCGACGGTGAGCACGAACGGATCGATGTACGCTTCCCCGCGTTCGCGGATAGCCGGGGGAAAACACTGCTCGAGCAAGACGGGAATCATGACCAGCGAAGTCTAACGACCACCTCACCAACGGCTGCTACTTGAAACGAATTCCGTTGGGAGCAACGGCACCCTTGGTCGGTACGAACGGCTTCGCCGCCGGCGTGTTGCTCGGCGCCGGCCGCGCCGGACCACGGTTGTTCGACGTCACATCGCGCCGGGTACCGCCCTCGCCCCGCTCGCCGCCGCCCTGTGGCTTGCCGGTCCCGCTGCCGCCATCGCTGCGCATGCTGAGGGCAATCCGGCCACGGGCCAAATCGATCGCCTGCACCGTCACCTTCACCTTCTGCCCGACCTTCACGGCATCGTTGGGGTCCTTGATGAAACGATCGGACAGCTGACTCACATGCACCAGACCATCCTGGTGCACGCCGATATCCACGAAAGCACCAAAGGCCACGATGTTCGTGACCACGCCCTCGAGCACCATGCCCGGTAGCAGATCGGAGGGCTTCTGAATGTCCTCCCGGAACGCGGGCGGCTCGAACGCGGCACGCGGATCGCGGCCAGGCTTCTTGAGCTCCGCCACAATGTCCCGCAGCGTGGGCATCCCGACATCGTCGCTCACGTACTTGGTCAGGTCGATCGAATCGACTAATGACTCGTTGCCGACCAGCGAGCTTACATCGGCCTTCAGATCCTTGGCCATCCGCTCCACGAGGGCGTACCGCTCGGGGTGCACCGCGCTCGAGTCGAGCGGATGCGCACCGCCGCGCACCCGCAGGAAGCCCGCCGCCTGTTCAAACGCCTTGGCCCCGAGACGCGGGACGTCCTTGAGGTCGGCACGCGACATGAGACGGCCCCGCTGATCGCGCAGCGACACGATGGCCTGCGCGAGTCCGGGACCGATGCCGGCCACGTAGCCCAACAGCGCCGCCGACGCGGTGTTCACTTCGACACCCACCCGGTTCACGCAGCTTTCCACGATATCGTCCAAGCGCTGCTTGAGACGCGACTGATTCACGTCGTGCTGGTACTGACCGACACCGATGCTCTTCGGATCGATCTTCACCAGCTCCGCCAGCGGATCCTGAAGGCGACGGGCGATCGACACCGCACCACGCAGCGACACGTCGAGTTCGGGGAACTCCGCGCGCGCGAGATCGGACGCCGAGTACACTGACGCACCGGCCTCATTTACCACGACTACCTGGGGACGCTCGCCACCAACTGGCGGGTCGAGCTCGCGCATCGCCGCCTTGGTGAGATTCTCCGTCTCGCGGCTGGCGGTCCCATTCCCGATCGCGATGAGCTCCGGCGTAAAGCGCTGCAACAGCAGGCGAATCGCGCCGGCGAACCGGTCTTCCTGATGCAGATACAGCGTATCGGTGTGCACCAACGCACCCGTGGCGCTGACCACGGCCACCTTTACACCGCTGCGGAAGCCCGGGTCGAGACCGATCACACGCTTCTCGCCGGCCGGTGACGACAACAGCAACTGTTCGAGATTACGACCGAAGATCGTGATCGCTTCGTCATCGGCGCGCGTTTTGAGCTCGACGCGCAGTTCCACCTCGATCGCCGGCGACAACAAGCGCTTGTACGCATCGACCGCCACCAGTGTGAGCTGCCGGGAAGCGGTGCGATGGCCGATCACTTCGCGCGCCATCCGCGCGTTGATCTCTTCGATCGGCGCTTCCACACGCCACATCAACTCACCTTCCGTCTCGCCGCGTCGGATCGCCAGCATGCGATGGCTGGGAATCGTGCCCAGCGACTCCGCATAATCGAAGTAATCCTTGAACTTGGATTCGTCGCTCGCCTTACCCGTCATCACGCTGCTCTTCACGACACCCTTGGCGCGTGTGACCTCGCGCACCCAACCTCGGATGAGCGCGTCTTCCGCTACCTGTTCCGACAAAATGTCACGCGCGCCCTGCAACGCGGCCTCCACGGTCGGCACTTCCGAAGGCTTGCCATCGACCTCGGGCAGCACGTGACCCGCCGCGACGGCCAATGCCGCGCCATCATCGAGCGAGCCGGTCCACAGTCCTTCCGCCAAGGCTTCGAGGCCGCGTTCACGCGCTATCATGGCGCGGGTGCGACGCTTGGGTTTGAACGGGAGGTAAAGATCTTCGAGTGCCTGCTTGGTATCCACCGAGAGAATGGACGCCTTGAGCGTGTCGTCGAGTTTGCCCTGTTCGTCGATGCTCTTCAGCACCGCGGCACGGCGATCCTCGAGTTCGTTCAGATATTCGGCGCGCTCGCGCACATCGCGCAGCTGCACCTCGTCGAGACCACCCGTCATTTCCTTGCGGTAGCGCGCGACGAACGGCAGGGTAGCGCCCTCAGCGAAGAGGGCGAGCGTGCGCTGAACCTGTTGCGGATTCAGCGAGAGTTCCGTCGCGACGCGCGCGACGATGGCGGGAGCAATCGTTTCGGTCATGTGCGCGGATACTATGCGTCAGGTGAACCGAATTCCACGCCTTGCGTTTTCCGACCTCAGTGCGCATCGGCCCTGTCCGCCAGCTGTTCTTCAAGGACCTCGGTACCGAGCTGCTCACTTTTGATCCCAACGCGCAGGCGACCGTAGATACTCATGTACTGGTTGGCAACCCACACGACCGCAAACCAGGCCAGGATCACGCCGCGCCAGTCGGGCAAGAGAAAGCGCCACTCGGTGAGCCACAGCGCGAGCAGCGCAACGTAGTGACTGAAGCAGTACTCGCAGGTGAAGAGATAGAAGAACTTCCTCACCACCAGCGTTGACGCTTGCTGGCTGCGCCGCGCGCAAAACTCGCGTGGTTCGCGGAATACTTCTTCGTGGGTCACGGTCCACGCCGCGCACGCGACGGGGATCGCCAGCAAGAACAGCCAGGCTGTCTGCGTTCCCAACGATGGCAGCGTCGTCGCGACAAGTGAGGAGAAGATCATGCCCGACTCCCGCGCAAGAGCGAGGCCGACCTGCCGGACTCAGCGTATCAGGTCAGTTGCAACCCGCGACGGCGCTTTCCCAGAGCACACCCCATCCCGTCTTCTTGCGCGACAGTACGGCGGCGCCCAGTGCCACACCATCGTCGCGACCGAACAACAAACGCACATCGGGCACACCGACATTCCGGAACGCGAGCAACGGCTCGGCGACCACGAGCTCTTCCTCGTGTCCAGCCGCGCGTTCGTGCCACGCCACGGTCCACAGCTTCGCATTGTCGCCGATCGCATCGACGACGATCACCAGACGTTCTTCCTTCGGATCATCTTCCTGATTCACGCGGCGGGCCAGCGTGGCCACGACGAAGGCAGTGTCGAGCCCGCGCGTGCGCCATGCCCGCAACACCACGAACGGCAGGCCCCGAAACGTGCTGCTAGTGTCGTCGCCCAACCCCGACGCAAGACGCGTGAGATCGATTGCCAGACGCGCCGAATCGCGAGGGGCGAGCCCTTCGATCGAGTCGAGCGGGATCGCGGTGACGCGTCCCATCACGAAGGCTGCGGTCCACGGTGCCACCGTCACGCCGGCATCGATCGCGAGGCGCGCCACCGGCCAGGCCGAACATCCTTCGTCCACGCGCGGCGCGCCTTCGACGGTGAGCCGCGCCATCCCCACCTTGCCGCTGCGGGAAAACAGTTCGATCCGCCCGTCGGCCGACGAAGCGCCGATACCCGCGGTATCACCAACCGTGAGCTCCGTGGCGTCCGGACGCAGCAGCGAACCCGCCGTCAGCCCGCCGTCTACCGTAGGCAGCACGACGAACGGACCAGCACCAGCGTCCCAGCCGCTGCTGGAGACGGTCGTGGACACACTGTCCGCACCGCCGGGGCCTCCCGCAGCCGACGCGGAATCGGTGTTCGACGCCGAGGATCGGCTGTCACAGGAAACGGTCGTGAGCAGCGCCACCACGACGGCGACGACGCGAACCGTGCGAACGGTGTCACGAGGGGCGCTACGCATGAAAAGATCGGGATACGTCATGCGGCGTACTGGACAGCGTGTGTGTATGCACGGACTATAATCTGCCGCATGGTGGTGCCCATTACGAGACTCCTGACCAAGACTGCTCATGGCTGATGTCCGCACGGGATCCCGGAAGGGATTATTGAACGCCCTCGGTCTGCATCGACCCGAGTTGCGTGCCTGGGCAATGTACGACTGGGCCGTGTCCTCCATGCAGACCGTGATCACGACGGCGGTGTTCCCGATCTATTTTATCAAGGTGGCCGGCGAGAATCGCACAGCTGAAGCCGCCACGCAGTCACTGGGCTACGCGAATACCGTGGCGGCAATCGTGATCGCGTTGCTGGCGCCCATTCTCGGGGCGGTAGCCGACGTCAAGGCGGCCAAGAAGCGCTTCCTCTTCGCCTTCATGCTGATCGGCGTGGTGTCCACCGCCGGCATGTTCTTCATCGACGGCGGTGAACTGCTCTTCGCCTCCGCGCTGTTCGTGCTGTCGATCGCCGGCGCCACCGGCAGCTTGACGTTCTACGAAGCGCTTCTGCCGCACATCGCGAGCCCCGACGAGATCGATCGGGTGTCTACCGCGGCCTATGCCATCGGCTACATCGGTGGTGGACTACTGCTCGCCATCAATCTGGCCTGGATCAGCAATCCGGGGCTGCTGGGCTTGCCTGGTGGAGAGGGAATCACGGCCGACCAGGCCACGCTCCCGTCGCGCCTCGCCTTCGTGTCGGTCGGTGTGTGGTGGCTGCTGTTCTCGATTCCGGTGCTACGCACAGTGCCGGAACCGCCGCGTACCGTGGAGTCCGACGAAGGCTCAACCGCCAATCCGTTTGCCGCCGCCTTCTCGCGCCTCGGCGAAACACTGCGCGAAATGCGCCACTACAAACAGGCGTTTCTCGCCATGCTGGCGTTCACGATCTACAACGACGGCATTCAGACGATCATCAAGATGGCGGCGGCCTTCGGCACCGAGATCGGCATCGCACGGCCCGCGCTGATCAAGGCGATCCTACTCGTGCAGTTCGTCGGCATTCCGTTCGCATTCGCTTTCGGCGCCCTCGCCGGAAAACTCGGCGCGAAGCGGTCGATCTTCCTTGGACTCGTGGTCTACACGGGCATCTGCATCTACGCCTACGGCATTCACACGGAACGCGAGTTCTATATCCTCGCCGGCCTCGTCGGGCTCGTGCAGGGCGGCACGCAGGCCCTGAGCCGCTCATTGTTCGCCAGCATGGTGCCCAAGCACAAAAGCGGTGAGTTCTTCGGCTTCTACTCGGTGTTCGAAAAGTTCGGCGGCATTTTTGGTCCGCTGGTGTTCGCGATCGCGATCGGTCAGACCGGCAGCAGCCGCGGTGCCATTCTGTGGGTGATCGCGTTCTTCGTGATCGGCGGCGCGATCCTGGCCACGGTCAATGTGAAGGAAGGCGAACGCGCCGCGCGTGACGCCGACGTGAATCTGCGCATAGTGTAATGCACGAAGGATGCGAATCGATTTCCGTACTGATTTCGTGATGCATTCCTGATGCTCTACGAACTGCTCAAACCCGTCGTCGGGGTCCACAGTCTTCGCCAATCCATTCGTCGCAAAGTTTCTGCGCACCGTTGGCGTGGTACCACTGCGTCGGGCCAGCGACGAACGCCCTGCATGTCGCTACGAGCGTATCCGCTGCATGGAGTGCGCGGGGTCCGGATCGTACCCATCGGCCTGCTCTTCGAGCGCAAGGACGCGGTGGCGTTGGAGCGACTGGCGGCTGAACGGTGACGAGTTGAGAGCTAAGAGCTAAAAGTTGAGAGCTAAAAACAAACGGCAACGGCTGGAACACGGAAACGGCGGATGACTCCGAAAAGCACGGATAAGCGAAACAGCGCATCTGATCTTATCAGTGCTTTTCGGAGTCATCCGCGGTTTCCGTGTTCTTGCTTTTCAGGACACTATACTGAACGCCGCGGCTCAGTCGCTCAACAATCGCTCGTCCATCGGCGGATACACCGGACCGCCAAGATCCCAATGCCAAGCCGCTCGGCGCTCGTCGGTACGCGGATCGCGCAGCGGCTTGTATTGCAGACGGCCCGCAGGAATCCCCACCGCTTCGCCGTACTCGAGCAGGCGCGCTCGGTCGGTGCTCACGAAATGCACCATGGGACGGCCCAGCCAGACGTGTCGGTGCAACCACAGCCCGCCGTCCATCGCGTGAATCATCCCCGCTCGGCGTTTCCGGAACTCACACGCCCCCGACGCAAACGTGACATCGCGCAGGCGGGCGGCTCGTCGCTGTGGGTCGGGGTCCGTCGCCATGGAATATTCGAAAACGTCCAGAAAGACTCAGCGATTGCTGTGATACACCGTGAAAGTCGCAGTACTGAAGACTACTGACAATGAACGACCCCTTCCGACGTGGCGCCACCGAGCGGCGCCGCCTGCCCGTAAAACACCGCGCACGTGAGCGGGAAGGCGGAGGGATGTGTGGAGGTTGCCGACCAACCGCGACCGTTCGCTTCCGCGATCGCGATCGTCACGCCGTTCGTGCTGGAGAAGTTCAATGCGGCCACGTTGGCCGTGTACGTCTCGTTGTAATAAAAATAGTCTTCCTGCATCGACGAGATGTTCTTCAGGTCACTCTTGAGCGACGCGGCGTACGCCTTCCCCTTGGTGTTCTGAAACTTGGGAATCGCGATCGCCGCCAGAATGCCGATGATGACCACGACAATCAGCAGCTCGATCAATGTGAATCCCTGACGGGAACGGGACGGTCGCATGTGGCTTCCTCGGGGTCGGCCCGGGACCACTCAGTCCCGGGTGCAGGCATTGGGGGCGGGAGGGAAACTCCCCGCGATACCCTCTTCCTTAGCAACCCGGATGCCGCGCCCCGTTCCAGCACATAAGCTCCTACAAAGCAACGGCTTACAGAAAAGCACCAGAGGGACGGTAACTGGGACGAGTCTCGCAGCGCTCACGAGTTCATGCAAAGTGCAACACCGCCCGATTCGCGAAACGAGGCAAGTCCTTACGACATCACGCCTTTGCCGTCACCCAGTCATCGCCCGCGCCCATTTCCACCAGCAATGGCACGTCGAGCGCCGCCGCTGACTCCATCTCCCGCTTCACCAGCACCGACAACGCCGTCTGCTCATCCGCCGGCAATTCGAAGATCAGTTCGTCATGCACCTGCAGCAGCATCCGCGAGGTCAGCCCCTCCGCCGCCAGCGACCGATGCACCCGAATCATCGCGATCTTGATCAAATCAGCCGCCGATCCCTGAATCGGCGCGTTGGCCGCCACCCGCTCGCCGAAGGCGCGCATGTTATGGTTCCGCTCCTTGAGCTCCGGGATGTAGCGCCGACGATGGAAGAGCGTCTCCGCGTACCCCTTCGCCTTGGCGTCGACCACACACCGATCGAGGAACGCCTTCACACCGGCAAAGCGCTCGAAATACGTGTCGATGAATGCCTTGGCCTCGGCATTCGGAATCTTGAGCTGACGCGACAGCGCGTGTGCGCCCTGCCCATAGATCGTGGCGAAGTTGATCGTCTTCGCCCGCGCCCGCATCTCACCGGTCACATCCCCCAGCTCCACACTAAAAATGATCGCCGCCGTCTGCCGATGAATGTCACCTCCCGCCTTGAAGGCCGTCACGAACGCCGGATCGCCCGACAGATGCGCCAGCAGCCGCAGTTCGATTTGCGAATAGTCGGCGCTCAACAACCGCCATCCCGCACGCGGCACGAAGCCGCGGCGGATCTCGCGGCCCAGTTCACGACGGTTCGGAATGTTCTGCAGATTCGGATCGGTGGACGACAACCGACCGGTCGCCGCAACCGTCTGATTGAACGACGTGTGCAACCGATGATCGCGCGGATGCACCAGCTTCGGCAACGCATCGATGTACGTGCCTTCCAGCTTGAAAATCTCGCGATACTCCATCAACAACGTGGGCAGGGTGTGGCCCTCTTCCGCCAGCTCCTGCAACACGCTCGCGTCCGTACTGGGCCCCGTGGCCGTCTTCTTCTTCACCGGCAGTCCCAGTTTGTCGAACAGAATCACGCGAAGCTGCGGATTGGAGTTGATGTTGAACTCGTGACCGGCTTCCGCGTAAATCAGCTGCTCGACACGCTCGCGCTCACTCTTGAATCGCGTCTTCAACGACGCGAACCACTGCAAGTCGATCGCGATGCCGTCCCACTCCATATCGGCCAGCACCTCGACCAGCGGGACCTCCACGTCGCGGAACAGTTCCGACATGCCGTGGCCGCCCAGCATCGGTTCGAGCCGTGCGCGGAGTCGCATCGTGATGTCGACGTCTTCGCACGAATAGTCGCGCGCGGCGTCCACCGGTACCACATCGAACGGCAGCTGATTGCGACCCTTGCCGCACAGCTGCTCATACGCCGTCATCGTGTGACCGAGGAACTCGAGCGCGAGCATGTCGAGTCCGTGCGAGCGACGCCCCGGATCGAGCACGTAGCTGGCCAACATGGTGTCGAACTCCAGACCGGCCAACCGCACGCCGGCGCCACGTAGCACGAGCACATCGTACTTCGCATTCTGCGCCAGCTTCTTCACGCTCGCGTCTTCGAGCATCGCGCGTAACGGCGCCATCACGTCATTGTCGAAGGCAGGCAGATTCACCGGCGGTTCGACGCCCGCGTTCAACCGTTTTCCGGCGATACCCGCATCACCCGACAACAGCGCGAGATTGCCGCTGCCATCTTCATGCCGATGCGCGAACGGCAGATAGTACGCTTCGCCCGGGGCCACCGCGATCGACAAGCCCACCAGCGTAGCGCGCATCGCGTCGATCGTATTCGGCGCGCCAGGCTCCTGCACCGTTTCCGTATCGAAAGCGACGAAGGGCACCTCGCGCACGCGCGCCAGCAGTGACTCGAGCGCAAGCATCGTGTCCACCGTGACGTACCGCGCATCAGCCAGCACCGGCACGCCGCTCGTGCTCATCGACATCGGCAAAGCCGCTGGACGACTTGTCGGCGACGACGCAGCGGTCGGCTCGTCTGACGACTCCGGCAACGCGGTCTCCGCCAACGTACGCGCCGTCGGCGTTCCACCGCCGAGCTCTTTCAGCAACGACGTGAATTCGAGCTCGAGATACAGATGACGCAGCGCCTGCGTATCGGGCGCGCTGAGCTGCAACGTGGACGGATCGAGGGCGATCGGCACGTCCTGATGAATAGTGACGAGCTGCTTCGACAGGCGGGCTTCCGCTTCCTGCGCCAGCAATGCTTCACGCGGCCGCTTCTTTGTGATCTCGTGCACGTGTGCGAGGATCTCCTCGAGCGCACCAAACTGCGCGATCAACTCCTGCGCGCCCTTCTCGCCGATGCCCTTCACACCGGGCACGTTGTCCGACGAATCACCCACCAGCGCGAGATAATCGATGACGCGCTCCGGCGGCACGCCAAGCCGATCGTTGGCGTTCTCGATCCCGACCCACTGTTCTTCCACACTGGCCGGACCGCCGCGACCGGGATTGAGCAACCAGACACCGCGGCGCACGAGTTGCTGGAAGTCCTTGTCGCCCGATACGATCACTACGTTATAGCCGGCCTCGACTCCCTTACGCGCGAGCGTACCGATCACATCGTCGGCTTCGAAACCGGGCACCGCGAGTACGGGAATACTGTAGGCCGCGAGGAGTTGGTGGATGCGTTCGAGGCCACGATCGAAGTCGGCCTGCAGCTCGTCCGTCAGCTTCTCACGCGTGGCTTTGTAGGCGGGATACAGATCGTCGCGGAACGTGGCGCCCGAATCGTGCACCCAACCCAGCAACTCCGGCTTATGGGTGATCAACAGACGCTTCAGAAACGTCGCAATCCCCCAGGCGGCCGACGTGTTCTCCCCGTGGCTCGTGGTCAGGGGACGCGTCATCAGCGCAAAGAACGCGCGATAGATCAGGGCATATCCGTCGATCAGGAAGAGGCGCGGTGCAGTGGGACGTTGCACCTCGCTCACTGGCGCGACGCCATGCGACGACGGATCGCGTTGTCCAGTTCAGCACGTCCCTGCGGAGAAAGGCGCCAGCGTCCGAATCCGGTCTGATCGACGAACACGATCTGCACGCGAATCTCGCGGTATTCCCAGATCTGCTGGCGCACGCGTGCGTTCGGATCGGTCATACCCGTATCGACAATGTTGTCGGGATCGCCAAGGGCAACGAAGGCCGTGCCCCGATCGCTCTGCCAGCCCACCGGACCGTCATCGCGGAATCGGACGTTGGACACCCGAATACGCCCGAAGTAGTCGCGCAGTCCCTCATGTTCGGCGGTGCCCGGAATCGGATCGGTCGCCTTGAGAAACAGGGCCCATGCGTCGGGGCGCTGCGTTGGTGTGGCATCGCGCAGCGTCCGGAGCCGGTCGGGCGTCGTGAAGTAGCGCAGATACGCGAACATCTCGTCGAACGATGCGATCGGCAGATCGTCGCCGAGGCTCACGAGCACGCGCGCACGCGCCGTGTCTGCGCGCCCCGGCACGCTCACGAGCAGCGTATTGATGCCGATGCCCATCTTGGCGACCGGCACGCCGTACGTGGTGCTGTGACCGTCGCCGCGGGCCGGTAATTCGATATCGGTGTCGAACAGGCGGACGTCGCCGTCACCCATGATGCGCACATGCACACGGCTCGGCGCCGCCGACCCCACCGCGTCGAGATACAGTGGAAGGACCGAATCCTGTCCGAACACGACCGTGGAACGCGGACGGGCCAGAATGCGCGGTAGCGAATCGGCCGTCGCCCGCGGAATCGCTTCGTACACCGGAAGCGGCGACCCGAGCATATCGGGCGAGAGACGTGGCACCTCGAGTTGCACTTCTTCCGTGGCGTTGCGGATGCTCGATTCATCCTTGATGCTGAGGACCACGCTGTAGCGGCCCGGCGCCAACTCCAGAAACTGCTGCCAGATGATGCTTTCATCCGTGCGCGCGGTTTCGCGGAAGGTGGGCACGAGCACCTGCTCGGTGGCCTCGATACGCTTCACCACGACCGTGCCCTGTCGCACCTCGAGACGCGCCACATAACTCGCCGCGTAGCGTTCGCCCTGCCGCGTGAAGCCGAGCACGCGCGATGGCAGACTGAGCGCGATCAGGGTGAGCGTGCTGTCCGGCGTCGGAGATCGCAGGAACGAGACTGACGACACGAACGGGATCGAGCCGGTCCCGGCGATGAGTCCCATGCTGCGATACAAGCGCTGCATGTCGGCCGGCGAGCCGGGAATGACGTTGGCGGCCGCCGGCCCACCCGTTCCCGGAGATGTATCGGCTGAGCCCGGTCCGACCGCAGGTCGTTTGCCGGTGCAGGCCGCGAGCATGGCCACGGTGGTCGTGGCCAGGACCAAAGAGCGATTTCGAAGAGGCAAGAGACGTGGGTTCACGAAACGCATGGTACCGTCCGTACGGGCACCAAGTGCCCACCGTGGTTGCTGATGATCCGCTAAAACCGTGCCGATCGTACGAACTGGTCACGGATTGCACTTTCTGTCCGGAAACTTCTTGCTGGTACCGCCGGTCGGCGTTAGGTTCGCCTGGTGGCCATAGAGACGCTAGTCGGAACGACGCTGGCTGGCTATACAGTGCGGGGAAAAGTCGGCGAAGGCGGCACGTCTACCGTCTTTCGTGCCGATCATGCCACGCACGGTACAGTCGCCCTCAAGGTGCTGCGCGAAAAGCTGCAGCATGACAAGACCGCGGTCGCGCGATTCCTGCGCGAGGCGCAGTTCGGCGCACGGGTAGAACACCCGAACATCGTGCGTACCCTGGATTACGGCCAATCCGACAGCGAGCGCTATTACCTCGCCATCGAATGGGCCGGGGGTGCGATCCTCGACAAGTATGCGGAAACGTCGGGTCCGCTTTCTTCGAAGGACGTCGCCGAAATCCTGTCGCAGGTCTGCAGCGCCGTCCAGGCGGCGCACGACGTGGGTATCGTGCACCGCGACCTGAAGCCGGAAAACGTCATGTACGATCCGGCCACGCATCACGTGAAGCTGCTGGACTTTGGCATTGCCGCCGATACCGACGCCGCTCCTGATCAGCGGCTCACGCGCGCCGGCTTCTTCGTGGGCACGCTCATGTATGTGGCGCCGGAAGCACTCTCCGGCGAACTCGTCGGGCCTGCGGCCGATCAATACTCCTTGGCCACCATCGCGTACTTCCTGCTCACAGGCACCCTGCCTTATACCGGCAAGTCGCCTCGCGAGCTCTTTTCCCAGCTGCTCACTCAGCCGCCGGTCACGCTCAACAAGGCGAAGCCGAATCTGGCCTTCCCGGTTGCCGTCGAGAACGTGGTCATGAAGGCGCTCTCCAAACAGCCCGGCGATCGGTATCCCACGGTCAGGGAATTTTCGGAGGCGTATGCGGCCGCCGCGCAGACCACCACGATGGCCAGCGCCAGCAGCACGTCGAGTGCCATCGGCTCGACCAGCAAGTCCGTCGGTGCGATCCCGGCGGAGGCTGCAGGGGAAGACAAGGGCGGTCTTTTCGGCAAGATGAAGGGGTTATTTCGTCGCGGCTGATCGCCCTGCTCGCCGAACGTTCGGCCAAGCGGGGCGATTTCGTGCTAGCCTCGGGCCGTCGGTCCTCGTTGTATGTCGACTGCCGCCTGACCACCATGAGCCCGGAAGGGCAGGTGCTTATCGGGCGAGCCGCGCTCGCCGCTCTGCGCGATAGCGGCTGGCCCGTCGATGCCGTTGGCGGGCTCACCTTGGGCGCTGATCCCATCTCGTACGCGATCGCGCATACGTCGGCGCTCGAAGCGGAAGCCGGGACCGGCGGCATGGTTCGGTCCTTTACTGTTCGGAAAGAAGCCAAGCAGCACGGCACCGGCAAGTTGATCGAAGGGCCGTTTCAACGGGGCGACCAAGTGGTCGTCGTGGAAGACGTGATTACGACCGGCGGATCAGCGCTCAAGGCCGTCGAAGCCATTCGCGCTGCTGGTGGCCGGATTCTGGGTGTTCTGGCGCTGGTCGACCGCGAAGAAGGTGGCCGCGAGGCCCTCGAGGCCGCCGGGCTCAAGGTGATCAGCCTCGTGACGGCCTCCGACCTGCTGCCACTGATTGCACCGGCCTGAGTCGGACTGATACCGCGCTCGGGCGTGGGGCGTCTATTACGTGTATGCATACGCCCAGTGCCGCCTCCCAACAGCAAGCGCTCTTCGACGAAGAGCGCGCCAAGGACATCGCCACCGTCCGGATCGCCGCGAAACGACGATTCTGGAGTACGATCTTCATCGCGGGTATACTCATTGCGGGCCTCCGACTCGGGCTCGCCGATGTGTCCTTGCCAGCGGTCCTCTCGATGTTCTGCATCGCTATTTCCGCCAATTGGGCGCTCGCCTCGATCGGTGCGTCCACCCGCTTGTATCGGCGCTGGTTCAAGTACGTTTTCGCGGTGTTCGATACCGCGCTGATTAGCGGTGTGGTGTATCTGTTCGGATCGCCGGTGCTGGTGCTCACCTACATCCTGGCGATCGTTCCCTATTCGTTCGATCGCGGACCAGCCCTCGGCTACCTCACGACGCTCTCGGCGGCGATCGGTTTTCTGCTCGCAAGCTACGGATACGCACAGGCACGCCCCGCCGATGCCGCGCCGTGGCCGCAGGTGCTCCTGGCCGCCGTCATGCTGGTGGTCGTGGCGCAGCAGGTCATTCAGATGCCGTCCAGGTTGATCACGCGCATCCGTCGCACGCGAGAACGCATGGCGCAGGTAGAGCGCGGCGAATTGGAGGCCCGAGCCGACGCGCGTCACGCCGATGAACTCGGGTTCCTCGAAATGAGCTTCAATCGCATGCTCGATGAACTCACACTGTTGATCGACACGATGCAGCGCGAGGCCGATGAACTGGCCGCAGTCGCCACCCAGGTGCACGGCGCAGCCAGTGTGATGCAGCGCCGCACCGGCGATGTGGCGTCGGGCGCGACCGCGCTCAGTGATGAGCTGGTGCACCAGCGCGTGCGCGCACGCGAGGGTGTGGTGGGGAGTCAGGAGGCACGGCGCACTGCCGACACCACGCAGCTGACCGCGGCGGCCACGGCCACCGACGCGCATGCGGTCGATCGCGCGGCGGCCGCGAGCCGTACGGCGATTGAACGTGCCGCACAGACGCTGCTGCGTGTGGGCACCGATGTCGTCGCCACCGCCGAACAGGTGCGACTGCTCGCACCTGCGTCAGAGCAGGTCGGCGATTTCGTGGCGACGGTGTCACGCATCGCGCGGCAGACGAACTTGCTGGCGCTCAACGCGGCCATAGAAGCCTCGCGTGCCGGCGACGAGGGACTGGGCTTCGCGGTCGTCGCCGACGAGATCCGCACACTCGCCGTGGAAAGTGCGCAGGCGGCAAAGCGCATTGCCGCCACGGTGCAGCGCGTGCGCGATGACATCGGGGCCGCCGTGCTGTCGATGGACACGACCGCGCATGAAGTCGCGGGTGCCGGGGAGATTGCGCGCGACGCCACACAAGCGCTGTCCGCCCTGGTGAGCGGCATCGAACGCATTACCCGGCAAAGCGATGATGTGGCGACGCTGGCGCACGCTCAGGCACAGCTGTCAGCCGGTGTGGCGGAGGCCTTCGAAGCTCTCGACAGCTCGGCAGAACGCGCGTCGCTTGGCGCACGCACCGCCGCCGACGCCTCCATCGCGCAGCGCGTCAGCATCGAGGAATTGTCTCGCAGCGCCGCCCAGCTGTCGCAGACCGCGGCGCGCATGCGGGCCGTGGCCTTGCGTCACACCAGTGAGTTCGCCACGACGACACACACGGCGGAGTATGCCGCGCTGGCTGCTACACCGCCGCACTCACCAGGGGGCGTGAAACCGATGGCACCATCACCGGCGGGGACAGCGCCGCCAGTGCGGGGCGCGAAATCCATTGCGGCGTAACTTCGACCGGCACGAAGGCGATGAGTTGCGGCTGAAAGGGCAGAATCAATCGCTGCCGCATGTGTTCGAGCATGACCTCGCCACTGTATGCTTTACGAAACTCGGCCGCCCCACACTGCAGCGAATGCATGACATGCCGCGAGAAGCTTTGCGGTGACGAGTACTCCAGCAAAAAGGCGACCTGCGTGAGACTGTAGCCGGGGTTCTCGAGCAAACGCGCGGCGCGCACCAAACGGGCTGTTGCGAGATATTTCTTGGGCGCGGGAATGCCGGCGCGAAAGAATCGACTCATGAAGGTGGTGGGCACCACGCCCAATCGACGCGCCAACTGACGCACCGTGGTGAGCGAGCTTGGCGCCAGAAAAAGCTCGTCGAAGAAGCGCAGACAATCATCGTTGGCGCCGACCAGATCGGCACGAATACGCCGCATCGCGATCGCTTCGATGGTGGAAGACACTTCGCGATTCACGAACTGCCGCAGGTCGCGCCATCCGGCGGGATCCCGCGCGTCGACCAGCGTCTGAACGCCCTGCTGACCCAACGCAAGCAGTGATTGCGTGCTGCGTGCTTCGTTGCCGGTCAACAACGCGACAGCCGGCACGCGGGGAAATTCTCGCACCATACGCGCCACCAGATTGGCGTGGTGCTGCTGGTAGCGGGAGACCGACACCAGAATCGCCGACACCGGCTTCGTACGCAGATCGCGCATCATTTCGTCGAAGCTTTCGCGATGCACGGTGGTGTAACTTCCCTGCCCCAGCGCATCCACGCGCTGTCGTTCGGCAGGTGTGAGAAACGTCACGATAGCGCGCGGTAGCGCCGTGTCGGCAGGCGGTATGTCGAGAGACGCAACCGGCTGGATCGGGTAGACGGTTACACGAGCCAACGACGAAGTCGACGGGGATGTCATACGCGCCTCACTCACCGGAGTATCCGTGGACGGAGCCAATACTGCGGGTGCAGTCGTCCGATCACGAAAACAGGCTACGCGTACGTCGTCATCGTGCCGTCACCGTGTGGCAATGGGAGGTATTCATCGGCAGCGGAATAGAGTTCCGGCTCCGGGCGTCTCGGTGGTCCGGTTATATTTCGTGCACTCATGGATCGGTCGTCGGCCGGATGGTCGCGATGTTTGGGCGCGAGCTCAGGCACCGAGGAAAGTCCGGGCTCCACAGGGTAGACTGCCAGGTAACGCCTGGGCGCATGCGGCGTGAGCTTCGTGCGACGGACAGTGCAACAGAAAGCAAACCGCCATTCCGCCGGGAACCCGTCACGGGAACCCGTCGGTGCGGTAAGGGTGAAAGGGTGGGGTAAGAGCCCACCGCGCCTTCGGTAACGAAGGTGGCTCGGTAAACCCCAGTCGGAGCAAGGCCAAATAAGCGGCGAGAGATGACCCGTCTCGCAAGGACGTTGCAAGACGTCGAGCCGCGGGTAGGCTGCTGGAGCGTGTGGGTGACTGCACGCCGAGAGGAATGACCGTCCGGTGTTGGTGTGCACTCGCGCAGGTGCGCGTGGGCATGTCAGCACTGACAGAACCCGGCTTACAGGCCGGCGACTTTCCGTGAGATCTCGGGATCCTTCTGGAATGGCACGTGGTATCGATCGCATGACGTGTAGTCGCTCACTGGTCCTCATCGCCGCAGGGCGCGTGGTGGGCCCGTGTTTGTTGCTGGCGTGCGCGCCGGCCACGCCGACGCCGGCGGCAGCCCCTGCCCCTGAGATCGCGTTGCCCGCTGCGCCAGCGCCGGCTGTCGCGACACGCGTGCTGTTGCCACGAGTCCAACCGCGAAGCATTTGGACGGTCTCAGCCGTAACGCAGCTTAAAGTCACTGGTGCCGCCCTGCCCACCGGGGTGTCGAACGCGCAGCGCGTCGATACGCGCGCGGTGGTTTCGATGTTCTTCGATCGGAGCGCTACCGGCGCGCTGCGCGGATCCGGTCAGATCGATTCGTTCACGGTGCGAAGCAGCATCACCGAACGCATCGCGGAAAGCGCAAAACAGTCGACAGCAGCGGCGATAGCCGCCCAAGCCAGGCCGACGCCGTTGTTGATCGATGCGCTCATCGACAGTACGAGTTTGCGCGTGGTGACACGTCCGCCGTTGGTCAACGAATGTGATCGCCCCGAAGTGAGTGCGATGCAACTGGCGCGCGAGTTACTGGTGCGCATTCCCGACGGCGTGGCCGAAAACGATCAGTGGCGCGACAGCACGGTAACGCTGGTGTGTCGTAACGGCATGCCGCTCACCGTATACACGACTACGCGCTCCACACTCGAAAAGCTGTCGCAGGAAACGCTCGTGGTGAAGCGTGAGATCAACACCAAAGTGGAAGGAAAAGGCGGGACGGCCTTCCGAGCCTTCGAACTGGTCGGATCCGGCTCAGGGTCGCAGCGTCTCGAGATTGCGGCGTCCAGTGGCCTTCTGGAGCGATTGCAGGGAACGAGCACGCTCACCATGCAAGTCGTCGAACGCATTCCGCCCGGAACTCCGCGATTGCAGCAGGTGCTGCAACGGGTGGAGCTCCGGGCGGAACGACAGCGGTGAGCGCAGTGGCGTGGTCGAACCTGGTCCAGCTCAGTCCATCAAACGCAGCGGCATCACGAGGCAGAGATACTTGGCCGGATCGTCCCAGCCTTCAGGCTCGATCGTGGCGGCGCGTTCGGGTGCCTTAAACGTGAGACGCACCTGCTCGGTGGGCATGTAGCGCAGGATTTCCAACAGATAAGTGGCGTTGAAGCCGATATCGAGCTGGTCGCCGTTGTAATTCACCGGCAGTTCGTCGGACGCTTCACCCAGGTCCGGCGTGGTAACGCTGAACTTCAGCATGCCGGTATTGAAGGACATCTTGATGCGATGCGTCTGATCGGATGCGATCACGCTCATGCGCTTGAGCGCACTGGTCAGTGCAGCCTTGTCGCACAGACAGAAGCGATCGTTGTCCTTTGGAATGACCTGTTCGTAGTTCGGGTACGGGCCCTCGACCAAGCGCGTGAACACCGAGGTGAACGGCGAGCGGAAGCCGAGGTGGTTTTCACCGCGCGCAATCTCGAGTTCTTCTTCGGCCGGGAAAAGGCGCTTGATCTGCTCGAGCGCCTTGGGCGGCACGATCAGATCACTCGGGGGGGCGCTGCTCGCGACGACCGGCAGTTCCATCTTGGACAAGCGGTGCCCATTGGTGGCCACCATCCGCATGCGATCTTCGCGCAGCTCCCAGAGCACGCCATTGAGAATGGGTCGTGACTCTTCGGTGCTCACTGCGAACGCCACATGCGAAATGAGCTTTTGCAGTTCTCCGGACTTCACGCGCCACGAGTCATTGAAGCGCACGGTGGGGAACGTCGGAAACTCATCACGCGGAAGCCCGAGCAGCTTGAACCTGGATCGTCCGCATTCGATGGTGACGCGCTGCTCGCCGCTGGCCGAAATCTTGACGGGAGATGGCGGCAACTCGCGCGCGATCTCACTCAGCTTCTTGGCGGGAATCGTGATCGCCCCTGGCGTTTCGACATCGGCACTGACTTCCGTGCTGACGGCGATGTCGAGGTCGGTCGCGGAGAAACGAATTCCGCGCTCGGTGGTTTCGACGAGCAGGTTCGACAGGACCGGCAAGGTGGTCTTGGCCGGTACGGCGGCAGTTACCGCCGCGAGTCCTTCTTGGAGTTTCTCGCGCGAGATCGTGAAGCGCATGCCCGTTGTGTGGAAGGACTGCTGTTAAAAAGAGTTTTGGAGATAAAACCAGTAGTAGCAGCAGGGCGTGTGGGCTTGTCTATAAACGCCGCAAGCTACATGTGTCAAATCACTTCCGCCATGCCGCCTGATGTGCATTCCATGTCGAGTAGTGCTTTTTCTCCGCAATGCTGCACATCGGGGCCCGCCGACAGGGTGAAAGATGTGGAGTCCTGTGGGCCAATGGGGATCAGGTCCCGAGTTGTCCAGTGGATCGGAGAGTTTCCAACATGCCTCGAACTTTGAGCACTCGGTCGGCGAATCCGGGCTCTCCACCCATGTCTTCTGCCACCCGATCGAGCGAGTGGATCACCGTGGAGTGATCGCGCCCGCCAAAAGCGTTGCCGATTTCCACCAGTTGGAGCGCCAGCAGCTCCCGACAGAGATACATCGCGATCTGGCGGGGGGTCGTAAGCTGCTTGGTGCGGGTCTTGGAACGTAGCCCGTCGGGGGTGACGCCCCACTCCCGGGAAACCACCTGCTGAATGGTGGCCACGGTAATGGTGGTAGGTGGGGTGTCGGGGAAATCCGACGCCGTGGCGCTTTTGAGCTTGTCGCGGAGCGCTTCGCGTGCGAGTTCGATGGAAATCTCGCGGTGCTTGAGCGAGGCGTAGGCGAGGAGCTTGATGATGGAGCCTTCCAGCTCACGAACCGACGACTTCACATGCTGCGCGATGAACTCGATGACCTCGTCCGGGATGGTGAGCTCGAGGTGGTCGAGGCTCGCCTTCTTGCGGAGGATCGCGATCCGGTGTTCGAGATCGGGCGCATCGACATTGGCGACCATGCCCCACTCGAAGCGGGAAACAAGACGGGACTCGAGTCCCGGGATCTCTTTGGGGGGCCGGTCTGAGGTGAGGACGATCTGCCGACCAGCTTCATAGATGGCGTTGAAGGTGTGGAAGAATTCCTCCTGCGTGGATTCCTTTCCCTTCAGAAACTGGACGTCGTCGACAAGGAGGAGGTCGATTTCGCGGAAGCGGCGACGGAAGTCACCCATCTGTCCGGTCTGAATCGCGTTGACGAACTCATTGGTGAACTGCTCGGTCCCGACGAACGCCAGGCGCAGCGTGGGGGTCCGTCTAAGTAGTTCATGGGCGATACCCTGCATGAGGTGCGTTTTCCCCAACCCGGTCTCTCCATAAATGAAGAGCGGGTTGTAGACCTTGCCGGGGGCCTGTGCTGCCCCTTGGGCTGCCGCAGCGGCGACGTCGTTGGATTTTCCGATGACAAACTGGTCGAACGTGTATCTCGGGTTGAGTGGCGCTGACAAGCGCTGTTGGTGCGCTGTCAGTGGCGCGACGACAGGGGCAGGCGGCCGCTCGACAAAGAAGTCCATCTGCGCGCGACCCAAACGTTCTTCGCCAACCTTGAAGCGAACTTTCATGGGGTGGCCGAGGGCAACCGCGGCGAAGCTGGTCAGCAGATCGGCGTGTTTGGACTCGTTCCAGTCGGCAGAAAACTGATCGGGGGCGCCAATCAGGAGGGTGTCACCTTCAACGCCGAGTGCGTCGGTGGGCTCGAGCCACGTGCGATACGTCTGCTCCGGAAGGACCTGGCGTGCGCGTTGGCGCAGGCGATCCCAGGTTTCAGCAGGCGTAAGGGACATGACGGGAGTTCAGGGTTGGGGCGGCCCCGGCCACAAGCGAGCATTGGGCGAGCATTGCGCGGGGGGGCGAAGTTACGCTCGCGTGTGGATAAGTCAATCGCGTCAGCGACGTGACACCAGCATCGCATTCGTGAGCGCAAGCAAGTCGGTACGCCGATTGGGTGGGCGGAGGCAAATCGTTGTCGCGGGCTTACTTGGCGGGCTTGACCTCAAGCCCGTCTCGCGAGTATTTTTTAAGGCTAGGTCAGGACTCCGCCGCCGAGCTGTCGTCATGCAGCGTACGTGGGATGGGTGCTGAGAACTTCAAGTCGAACCATCGCGATTCATACCGCGTTACCTCGAGCATCATTATGGGCAAGCCCACATATCGTCCGCGCAACACCAAGCGAGTCCGCAAGCACGGCTTCCGTGCGCGTATGGAGACGAAGTGGGGCCGAGAGGTACTCGCCCGCCGTCGCCGCAAGGGACGCAAGGTATTGACCGTCCAGATTCCGTCGAAGTACGCCGGCGCCTGATTCCCGGTCGTTCCCTCGCGCGCAGCGGCTGACGCGCGGGTCCGATCTCGAGCGGGTTCGACACGAAGGGAAGCGAGCGCGCACCGCCTCTTTGGATGTGCGCGCCACGGCTTCCCTTCATGCGTTCCCCCGCGTCGGCTTCGTGGTGCCCAAGTACAAGCACTCGGGCGTCGATCGAAACCGGCTCAAGCGCCGGCTTCGGGAGCTCATCCGTGTGGACGTTCTTCCCGAGCTCGCGCCCATGGACCTCGTGTTTCGGGTGTTGCCAATCGCCTACGCCAGAAACTTCGAGACGCTGCGCGCCGAAGTGTTGCAAGCCGTGCGTCGTGTCGCACGGTGATCCCAACTCTCCTGCCGTGATCGCGAAGCTGTTCATTTTGGTGGTGCGCGGGTATCAGCTCACGTTGTCGCCCATCTTCGGGGGCGCCTGCCGCTATTATCCTTCGTGTTCTGCGTACGCCATCGAGGCGCTGGAGCGTCACGGTGCGCTGCGCGGAGGATGGATGGCCCTGCGCCGTATCGGGCGCTGTCATCCCTTCCGGCCCGGCGGATTCGATCCGGTGCCCTGAGCGCTCCCTTAAACCGACCATGGAACCACGCCGCATCGCCCTCGCCGTCGTCCTGATGGCGGCGGTCTTGATTCTGACGCCGATCCTCTTCCCGTCGCCCGTACCGGCACCAGGAAGCAAGACGGCCGTGTCAGACTCACTGCGCCGCGCCGATTCGGCGACGGTCGCCAGCACCAACCCGGTCGCCGCCGATTCGGCTACCGCTGCCGCTGCCGTCGCCGCTGGTGTTGCCTCCGGTGCTACTGCGCCGGGCATGCGCGCTCTGCCTGACTCGACCAACGCGGCACTGCGGACTGTCGCCGTGCCGGTCGATACGGCCGTGGTGACCACCGCGCCGGCCGTCTTCCGCACCACGAACCGCGGCGCGGCGCTGATCGGTGTCGAGATGCAGCAGTTCGTGGCGCTTTCCAACAAGGGTCGCACCAAAGGCGGCCCGGTCGAACTCGCGAAGGTGGGTGACCGGTTGCTCAGCTTCCGACTCGTGACGCCTGGTGACACCGTTGCGCTCAACGCGCAGACGTTCATCACCACGCGCACCGAGGAGAACGGACGCGCGGTGGTGCGCTACGACGCCACCGTGGGCGCTCGCGCCATGACGATTGCGTACTCGTTCCTCCCCGACAGCTACCGCGTAAACGTGTCGGTGGTGGTGAAGGGCGCGCCCGAGAACAGCTTTCTGCTGATCGACATGCCGCCCGGCTTCCGTTCGTCGGAAGCGGACACCACCGAAGATCAGTCGCATCTCGCCTACGCGTACAAGCCCGACCAGCAGAACGCGAAGGGTGTCTCCTTCGGCTCGCTCGATCCGGGCGAGCGTCGCATCGAGGCCGGTCCGATCGCCTGGACGGTCGCCAAGAACAAGTATTTCCTGCTTGGCGTGCTGGCCTCGAACGGCAACGCCGGCTTCGCCGAGGTCAATTTCACCGGCGGCGTACGTGTCGCGAAGGCGGCTACGCGCAGCGAAGCGACGATCGTCGCGTCGCTCAGGAGCGGGAGTGTGGCGTTCGACGTGTACGCCGGACCGCAGGAGTTCAAGCGGCTCGTCGCGATGGGCCGTTCGTTTGAAACGTCGAACCCGTATGGCGGCTGGTTGCAGGGTGTCGTACAGCCGTTCGCCACCATGGTCATCCGACTGCTCCTGTGGATGAAGACCACGCTCGGTCTGTCGTACGGATGGATCCTGGTGCTCTTCGGCGTCGCCGTGCGCATCATCCTGTGGCCGTTGAATCAGAAGGCCATGCGCAGCTCGATGCAGATGCAGCGCATTCAGCCGCACCTGCAGGAGATTCAGACCAAGTACAAGGGCGATCAGACCAAGCTGCAAGCGGAAATGATGCGCGTGTACAAGGAGCACGGGATGTCGCCGTTCAGCTCCCTGTCGGGCTGTGTGCCGATGCTGATCCCGTTGCCGGTCTTCTTCGCGCTCTTCTTCGTGTTTCAGAACACGATCGAATTTCGCGGCGTCTCGTTCCTGTGGTTTCCGGACATCTCGCTCAAGGATCCGTTCTTCGTGATCCCGATTCTCGTGGCGATCACGGCCATGGGCCTGTCGTGGATCGGCATGCGCGGCATGAAGGCGAACGAGCAGCAGAAGATGATGATGTACCTGATGCCGGCCATGATGATGGTGATTTTCTTCAACATGGCCTCGGGTCTCAACCTCTATTACTTCGTGCAGAATCTCGCGTCGTTGCCGCAGCAGTGGCTGATTTCGCAGGAGCGCTCGAAGGCGCAACCGGTGGTGCGGGGATAACGACGTGGTGACGGCCCGCCAGCTGCCTGGTGGCGACGATACGATCGTCGCCCTCGCCACGGCCGCGGGGCGCGGGGCGATTGCCGTGATTCGGCTGTCAGGGGCGCGAGCGATCTCGATCGCACGCGCCCTTGGCGCATCCGACCTGTCGCCGCGCCGCGCCACGCGCGTGGCGTTGTCGCACCCCGACGGGGATCCGCTCGACGACGCGCTGATTACGTGGTTCGCGGCGCCACGTTCCTACACGGGCGATGACGTCGTAGAGATCTCCACCCATGGGGGCCATGTCGTACCGGCGCTCGTACTGGCCGCCTGCGTGGCGGCCGGCGCTCGGCTGGCCACTCCCGGCGAGTTTACCCGACGCGCCGTATTGAACGGCCGAATGGATCTGGTACAGGCCGAAGCGGTCGCCGATCTGATCGATGCGCGCACCACGGCGATGCAGCGCCAGGCGCTCGCGCAACTCGACGGCGGATTGTCGCGACGCCTGCTCGCGTTACGCGACGAGGTCATACATCTCGAAGCGCTGATCGCCTACGACATCGACTTTCCCGAGGAAGACGACGGACCGATCTCGCCGGCCCGAATAAAACATGCCGCGGAGTCGCTGCGCGACGCGCTGCGCGCGCTGATCAACACCGCCCCTCGAGCTGCGGTGCTGCGCGACGGCGTCCTGGTGGTGATCGCCGGTCCCCCCAACGCGGGAAAGTCCTCGCTGTTCAACGCGCTGTTGGGTGAGTCGCGCGCGCTCGTCACCCCGATTGCCGGCACGACTCGCGATGCCATTGAAGCGGTGCTTGATCGCGCGCCGTTGCCGCTGCGCTTCGTCGACACCGCGGGTCTCCGTGACACCGACGACGAGATCGAGCGACTCGGCATCGAAGTCAGCGCCCGCTACCTGGCGCAGGCGCAGATCGTACTGGCGTGCGGCAGCCACCTCGACGAGATCGCGGCCACCTGCGACGCGATCGCGCAACGCACGGTTGGCACGGTGATTTCGGTGCACACGAAAGCGGACCTTGATACCGCTGAAGCCGACGGGGAGATGATGCGCGTAAGCGCGGAGACGGGCGAGGGATTACGCGCGCTGTTGGACGCGATCGATCGCGCGGCCGCCGCGAACTCTGGTCTAAATGCCCTGTCGCTGCCAGCTGGCGATGCCGTTCTGGTCACCCGCGAACGACATCGCGTCGGTCTCTCGGCAGCGTACGACGAACTCACAGAGTTTGTCTCGATGTGGGAAAGCGGCGCACTGCCTGCTCCGGTGGCCGCCGTGCACCTGTATGCGGCGCGGGAGTCGCTATCGGATCTGATCGGGATCGTGGATACCGAGGATGTGCTCGACCGCGTGTTCCGCGAGTTCTGTATCGGGAAGTAGGGCGACGGACCGGCAACAGCAAAAACCAAAGCAACAAAAACAGCCAGAACACGGAGACCACGGATTGCACGGTACCAACACGGATAAGATGAACAGCGCTGCGGTTTTTATCTTATCCCGTGTGGTTTCCATCCATCCGCGTCATCCGTGTTCCGGCTGTTCGGGAAATCACCCCAACTTCCGGCTGTTCAGGAAATCACACCACCCTCAGCGCCAAATCAGCCGACGATCGTGAGCCGGGGCCGCTCCATGACCGGGTCGTTCACGGTGGCCAGTTCCTGCACGCTGGCGCGTGTGGCCCAGGCGTACCCACGGGCGGCGATAGCGGCTTCGACCATGCGTGCACCCAAGTAATAGCCGGCGCGTTCGGGTAGTACGGTACGCTCTACGGTGCGGGCCTCGTCGCTCATACCACCGGAGAGATAGCGGAGGCGCAGTCCGAGGGCCGTGCGATCGCCGTCGGTGACGAGGGCGCGGTGGAGCACGGGCTCGACCTCACGGGTGCGGGCGTACTGCTTGCGGGCGAAACCGAAATATTCCCACGCGGCGTGTCCCGGGCTGACGGCGCGGGACACGTGGACGGCCAGTCCCTCGTTGACGAGCAGCTCGCGCAGCGAGGCCTGGCGTCCCGTTTCCCAGTACGAGTAATAGCCGCCGGCATCTTCCACGAAGCCACGCATGTCGCTGCGGCTGGAGGGCGACGTATAGCGCACCACGTGCGTAAGCTCGTGTGCGAGCCAGAGGGGGATCAGCTCGGGATCGAGACCAAGGCCTTGGGTGTCCGGGTTGGCGATACCGGTAAAGTGCTCGAGGCACACGAACGCCACACCGCGGCCGTTGACGACCAGCTCTCCGGCATTGGCGGCACCCACACCGACCATGAGCACGACATCATAGGACACATCGATGTCGAGCAGGGTGCGGACTTTCTCCTCCGCTTGACGCGCCAGCGCGACCACATCGGTGCGCGAGAGGAGCGCGAGCAGGTCGTCGCGATTTGCGTTGACCGTGGACTGGACGACTTCCTCGAAATGCAGCCCCGAGGGCTCGAGGACATAGTTGTCCCAGTAGGCCGTCAGCAACGCCTTGTGGCGCTCGAAATAGGCGAGGTACGCCGACACCCGATCATCGGCTTCGAGTACGGCGAGAAAATCCGGTACCAGATTGATCAACATCAACGACCCGGGAACGGGAGACCGACGCGATCCAGAGCAACGAGCACTAATCGCCGAACAAGTCGCGAGAAGATAGCCGCGATTTCCGAACGGTACAAGCTCGCCGCGCCGATTCCGACGACTGGTATTCAACTCTGAGGCGGAAGGTGCCGACACT
>NZ_JBDNFF010000234.1:0-2804 GCF_041689975.1 Gemmatimonas sp. | reverse complement strand
CCGCGAGCTTCGCGCGAACCAGCTGGCTCTCCGATCGCTCCGCGGCAGCCGCCAGCACCGCCGTTCGCGCGAAGTCCGCGAAGATCGCGAAGGCACGCGAAGAACAGCAACACCAGGAGTGGTGTCCCAACGTGTTCAGGTGAAGATGCACATCTGGATCGCGAAGCAAAGTCTACCGCTCAACCGGCAACGCTTGTACGAAATTCTACAGATCTTGAGTCTGACCCTGTTCGAGCAAGTCCCAATCCATCAACTACTTACGCCGCCACCCAGCTATTCAGATGCTGATTTCGAGCCGATTCAGCTCGTTCTCCTCTGAAAAACGTTGGGACACTACTGGGTCCGACTAACTTCCCCGCCATGACGCCCACCATCTCCCGCGCTCGGCTCGAGGCACTGCTGGCCCGCGCCGCCTCGCAGCATGTGGTCATCATCGGCGACGCCATGCTCGATGTATACCTCCGCGGCGACGTCGATCGGATTTCCCCTGAAGCGCCGGTCCCCGTCGTCCGGGTGCGTGACCGCAAGTTAGCGCTCGGTGGCGCCGCCAACGTTGCGCAGAACGTCGCGGCCGTTGGTGCGAGGTGCGACCTCGTGGCCGTCGTCGGGGACGACGCGGCCGGCGGCACGCTGCGCGAACGTCTCGAGGCCGGCCGAATGGAGTCGCGATCGCTGGTCACGGTCAGTCGGCCCACTACGACCAAGACCCGCGTGATGGCGCGCTCTCAGCAACTGGTGCGTTTCGATGAGGAAGACGACGCGGACCTCCACGACGCGGACGTCGCGCGCGTCCTCGACGCGATTGAACGCGCCATGCCGCACGCGACCGCGCTCGTGTTCGAGGACTACAACAAGGGTGTGCTTGTCCCGGCGGTGATCGAAGGCGCCATTGCGCTCGCACGTGCGCGCACGCTGCCGATTGTCGTCGACCCGAAGTTCCGCAATTTCTTTGCATATCGCGGTGCCACCGTGTTCAAGCCGAACCGTCGGGAGCTTGAAAGCGCACTGGGCGCCGCGGTCGATCTCGAGCATCCCGCGGCGCTGCCGGAAACGTTCGCACGCCTCGGCGTCGATCACTTGCTGCTGACCCTCGGCGAACGCGGCATGGTGCTGGTCTCGTCGGATGGCATCGTGCATCGCGTCCCGACGACCGCCCGTGAAGTGTACGACGTGGTCGGCGCCGGCGACACGGTGACGGCGTACTTGGCAACGATGCTGGCCGCCGGGGCTTCGGCACTGGAAGCGGCCATCGTGGCGAATTACGCCGCCGGGGTCGAGGTAGGAAAGCTCGGTGCCGCGACGGTCACACCGGACGAAGTCCTCGAGGCCTACGACGCACACATGGCCAACGATTGAGATACATTTCTCACCGGCGGCGGCGGGGAATCGCCACGTTCGGTCCGGTAGCTTAGTTGGTTAAAGCGCTCGACTCATAATCGAAGGATCGTGGGTTCAAGTCCCACCCGGACCATTCGCCTCGGTGCCCTGCACCGAGGCGTTTGGCTTTTTCGCATCGATTGAGGGGCTTCCCACCGTCCGTCCCCGCCGTTACGTTCTTGATCCGCGCGGTGAGTTGTCGGGCGCGGAACGATGTCGGGCGTGTAGCTCAGCTGGTTAGAGCGCTGCTTTCACACAGCAGAGGTCCGGGGTTCGAGTCCCTGCACGCCCATTGCAAAGACTTTACAACACGAACGGCCGGTCATCGTTGCTGATGTCCGGCCGTTTGCGCGTGGCGACGGTGTGGCAAGCGACTAGAACGCTTCGGCCGGCTCGGCAGGTACCTTGACCCGCTCAACGCCCCGAAGCACCGTGATCCGCGCGCCGGCCTGTCGCAGCCGACCGATCGTGCGGTCATCAAGTCGCGCCCGAAGCACAATGACGTCCTCGTCAGTGCGCTGCTCCAGCACTTCGCCGTCGCGATGCATCTCCGCGATCATCCGGCCATTGGCCGCCGGAAGCCGGACCTCGAGCACCGGGCGCTGGCGACGCAGACTATCGAGCAGCGACGCGCGAAGCACGTCGAGACCACCCTGCTCGATCGCCGACACGAACAGCGAATTCGGGAGAATGTTCGTCACGCGTTCACGAACGGCCGATGCCTCCTCGGCGGGCAGCAGGTCCATCTTGTTCATCACGTATAGCTTGGGCTGATCGGCCAATCCGAGATCCGCCAGCACACCGTCCACGACATCGCGCTGCTCCTCCCACACCGGATGACTCGCGTCGATCACGTGCAGCAGCAAGTCGGCCTCCTTGGCCTCTGACAACGTGGCGCGGAATGACGCGACCAGGTGGTGAGGAAGCTTCCGGATGAATCCAACGGTGTCGGTGAGCAGCACCGTGTACCCGTCACCCACCTCGACTTCACGGGTGAGCGGATCGAGCGTGGCGAAGAGACGATCCTCCACGAACACCTGCTCGTCGTTCGCCATCTGCCGCAGAATCGATGATTTGCCCGCATTCGTGTAGCCAACGAGTGCGACCCGGTAGTGCGATTTGCGTCCTTCGCGCTGCACTTCGCGCGCCCGCTCGACGTCGGCCAGCCGATCCTTGAGTATGCGGATACGATGCTGAATGAGTCGACGGTCGGTTTCGAGCTGCGTTTCACCCGGACCGCGCACGCCGATACCACCGCGGAATTTCTCCAGGTGCGTCCACATGCGCGTGAGGCGCGGCAACAGATACTGCAACTGCGCGAGCTCTACCTGATTGCGCGCCTCGCTTGAACGCGCCCGGGTGGCGAAGATGTCGAGAATCAGTTCGGCACGGTCCATCACACGCGTGCCGACGATCGCTTCGATATT
>NZ_JBDNFF010000233.1:0-7267 GCF_041689975.1 Gemmatimonas sp. | reverse complement strand
CCACCACTACTCACTCGTTACACCGTCTGCGGCCGTGCCGTCCCATGCCATGCGCTCCGACTGCTCTTCACGCCACGCACCGTCGTCCCGCTTGACCGTCGCGAATGCGGCATTGATCTCGTCGAGCATCCGGTCGCGATGGAATGCCGCCAACGCTTCGTGGATGATTTCCTGCTGCTGCTTCCCCGTGCTCGCGGCCAGTTCCTGCAAGAGCCTGTGGTCGCTGTCGAGAATTCGCGTCTGTGCCATGATGACTCCTCCGGTTACTGGTCAGTTTACTACGGGATAGACGGTTTTGTAAACATGTCCGTCACAAACGGACTGCTTCGCAGGGCGCTGGGGCCGCCGGGCGGCGGCGGCACGACGGGCGCATGGGAGGCATCGGTGCCGCTGGATGCCAGTCCGTTCACGCTCTCAGCGCTGCACGCGCGCGCGCACGTACTTGACCACACGAGCGGACTGTCTGGGGTTCTACCCGCTCTCGGCAAAAAGCGTTCGGAGGGCCGAGTATAGAAGAGGCGGTCACGCACGCACTGTACCGTTGTACCCAGGGTGCCGAGGCCGTCGGTGCACACGGGGCATACCTCGATTCGCTGTCCGAAAGGAGTACGAGGTTCTTTGCCTCGGTGGGCTTCATTAAAACCGGCCACCACGACGAAAAGCTGAGGCTGGTTAACGGTGGTGGTGACCGCAATGTCTGTCGCCGCTTGGAGTTACGTCCGCTCGCTCCGGGGCCTGCGGCTCCTGGCGTCGATCCTCCACCAATTTGCTATAGGCCCCTCAAAGGGGTACGATAAATGTCAAGGTATTATCGTGCCCCTTTGAGGGCCGGCCGTGCGAAACGCCGCGTACAGGGCCCCCTAGGGGTCAGTTAAACTTCCTGGCCTTTTGTGGCCCCTTTGGGGGTCTGAACCAATACCCAATGTCCCATGCGAACAGTCCTGCCAGAACCATTGCCGCCGCTTGACCCCGCGCCGCATGATGCCGCCGCGCGGGGCGGTGTCGTGCTGACGCTCCGCGAAATGGGCCGCGTGGTGCGCTGGTGGCGCACGCGGCACCGCCGACCCCTGGGCGACGCCGCGGGCATGCTCGGCGTGACGCGCCGCCTGCTGGCGGAGCTCGAGCGTGGCGAGCGCGGCGTCCGCCTGGACAAGGCGCTGGACCTCCTCGCGGGCATGGGGTTCGATGTCGTGCTCGTACCGCGCGACCCCTCGCTGTCGCTGCAGGCGCCGGGTGATCGGGAGGACCGATGACCGCGCCGAGACGCCTGACCGTTTACCGGGACCGCCGACCGGTAGGGACCCTCTGGGCGGAAGGAACGCGCCTCCAGTTCGCGTACCATGCGGCGGTGCTGGGCGACCGCGCCGCTGCGGTGAGCGTCCTGCTGCCCGTGCGCGCCGGTGCGTTCGACGACCATCAGGTACGCCCTTGCTTCGAGAACCTCCTGCCTGAGGGCGACCTCCGCGGCTATCTCGCGAAGACGGAGAAGGTCGATGAGGGCGACGTGGTCGGCCTCCTCGCCGCGTTCGGCGGCGAGTGCGCTGGCGTTCTGTCGCTGTGGTCCGAGGGGGAACTTCCCCCGCCCAGCCCGCAGTACGCGCCATGCAGCGCCGAGGAGGTGCGTGCGGCGCTGGCGATGGGGCGCGCGCAGGAGGCGAGCGTCCGCAGCTCGCCCGCGCAGGTCATGAAGCGGGGGCGACTCTCGCTGAGCGGCGCCCAAGACAAGCTGGTCCTCTTCCGGCGCCCGCCCAGCGGACCCGGGGCCGCGCCAGGCGAGCCGCTGTACCGCTTCCCCTTGCGCGGGGCGCCCTCGACGGTGCTCGTGAAGCATGCCCGGGAAGAGCGGTTCCCGGGCCTGCTGCACAACGAGCTGCTGTGCATGCGCCTCATGGCCGCCGCCGGCGTGCCCACGGCCGCCAGCGCGGTGCACGCGCTGGATGCGGCGGTATACGAGACGGTGCGGTTCGACCGCGTGCTCGAGGAACACGACACCGTGACCCGGCTGCACGCCGAGGACGGGTGCCAGGTCACCGGGCGCACCTCGTTCCAGAAGTACGCCTCGACAGGAGCCCCGGGGTACCAGGACCTCTGTGCCGTCTTGCGGCGTGCGGGAGCGGCGCCCGCAGAGGATGCCGAGCGGCTCCTGCGTTGGGCCGTGGCGAACCTCGCGCTCGGAAATCGGGACGCGCACGCGAAGAACGTGACGCTGCTGCATACGCCGGCCGGCGTGCGGCTCGCCCCCGCGTACGACGTGACCTGTACCCTCGTGTACCCCGACCTCGACCCCGAGGAACTGCCGCTCCGCTTCGGGGGCCAGACGCACGCGAAGGCGCTCTCGGCGCACGCGCTGCGCGTGGCGGCCCGGGAGTTCGGTGTCACGCCGGCCCGGGCAGCCACGGTCGCGGGCGATACGTGCGACCGGCTACTGGCTGCCATCGACGATACCGTGCACGCCGTGACGTTGCTCGCCGGGGATGTCCCGATACTCGGGCGGCTGCACGAGACCCTGCAGGCCTCGGTGCGCGAGACGCGCGACCGGCTCGTGCCCGCACAGTTGGTGCAGGGTAGTGGCTGACGGCGCAAAGAATTGCGGCCCCAATCCCTTCGCGGCTGAAGGTAGGTTTTCCGCACCGCACACGATCACGTGACCGAATCGTCTGCCGAATCGGATGGCCATTCAGCACATGCCTCGCCTAACTCCTGCCACGAAGACGGCGGCTTGCCGCGAACGGGCATGGACCGAAATACTGTGTAGGGATCGTTCTTCACACGCCGCCAAAACTTCGCATCGCTGCCCAGCGCGGTGCCCAGTTGATAGCGCTCGTGGCTGGGGTCACTCGGAATCTCCGTGAGCGCGACGTCGGCCAAACGCTTCAGGAACTTGGTACTCGGATGGTCATGGTACCCATCAGGATCCTGTGCCTCGAGCCGAACGACCTCGGCAACGAGCGCGTCCCACGAGGTCGCGAACGCGTCCCACCGAAGCAACGTCCAGCCATTGCGCCGCACGCTACGGTATCCGGAAGTCGGCTGGGAACTCCGTGTCATCGTCCGCGTCTATACCCTCGACGAGTGACGCGATGAGCGCACTCTGCGCCGAGTCGAGAGGCGTGAACAGCGCAGGGTTCGAGGACATCTGTTGATCCATGAAGGCGAGGAATGCGCCCAGCATCGGATCCGCGTCCTCGTCGGCCATCGGCTCGTCGGGTCCGTTTGGACTGATGAGCAAGCGCCCTGGTGCAATCACATCCACCACGTACTCGCCAGACGCAAATTCCGGATGGTCGCGGTACAGGGCGGCGTCGAGCCGAAGTCCTGTGGAGTTTCCGACCTTGGTTGCGGTCGCGTGAAATGACATGAAGCGCCCGAGGTGAGGATTAAAGGCGTAGTGACAAGTGTACCAACACGCTCAATGGCATCAAGACCGGTGAGGCCGAAGCGCGTCACGGCACCCACCATCGTTGAAAACGAAGAGGCGTTGGGATGCTATGGTGACGCTGGCGCCGATTGCGTCACGCCTACACACGAGGCCCGGACGCCAACATCGCGTTCATCACGAACCGGCCCAGGCGTCCGTTCCCGTCCATATCATGTCCCACACCATTGGTACGAGTGACGTTCGAACAGCCGCATGCGCGAGATAGTAGCCGTGCGCCGCCATGGCGTTTCGCGACTCGGCGCTGACGGTATAGCCTTCGATGGACAGCGAGTGATAGGCATCCGGTCTACGTACGGAGACAAGACGCGCTGCCCACCGAGCTTCGGGATGTCATCCGGGAATGGGTTCAGTTCGTCCACCCGATACTTCACGGTTGTCATCGTGCCCACGATGTCGTTCGCAAACCGCGGCTGGCCAATCGCCCGAAAGAAGCCCTCGTGCACTCGGACGAGTGCCACGTGCAGGCTCAGCACACGCAATGGACCGTTCTTCTCGACCTGTTGCAGATCCGCTGGATTAGAGGGTGTGAGGTCGAGGATGGAGTGCACGGCCGAGAGGCACCACTCGTCTCCGAAGCGCGCGTTGCAGTAGGCGCCGATGAAATCCCGGAATGAGGCATGCCAAGCGGTGGTGTCGCCGGCGCCTCCCGCTGCGTCCGTGTGAAATCCATAACGTGCAGGAAAAATCGTATTCTCTGCGCGGAATCACTCGTATTGTCTGCGGAGAATCACTCGTAAAGGCTGCGCGCATCGTAAGGGCGTAGCGCTTTACAGAGCCATCAGAATGACCCTAAGGTCGAGTCCGGCACGCCAGTTGCCCCCTTCCTTGCAGAGTGAAGGATCGGGCCCACACGGTGACTGTCGAGCATATGACCATAACTGTATCCAATTCAACGACTTCCAGGATCGCCGGCGAATTTCGGCGGGCGACGCGTGCCGTGGGCGTGATGGCATGCGCTTTGGGAGTGTTGCAGGGATGCAGCGGTGTTGACGCAGTCGCCCCTCTGTCTCAGGTCACGCCGCCGGTCGCGCCGCCGGTTTCAGGCACGAACAGCGTGCCCGCGATCCCGCGCCTTACCCGGTTCTCGCCCGACACGCTGGTGGCCGGCGCCGCCGTGGTGATCACCGGCGAGCACCTCGCCCACGCGCTCGACTCCATCAGCGTCACCGTGGCCGGCGTGTCGCTGCAGGTCCGTAGCGCGTCGGCCACACGCATCGACGCCGTGGTCCCCGTTGGCGCGCTCCCCTGCGCCGCCACCGCCACGCAGCCGGTCACGCTCAACGTGGCCGGCACCGTGCTCACCACCACGGTGCCCGTGCGCGCCGCCAACCGCCTAGCGCTCGAGGCCGGCGAGTCGGCCAACCTGCTCTCGGCCGCCGACGTGCGCTGCACGGAACTCGTAGCCCCGACCACCGGCACTGCCCGTTACGTGGTAGCTGTGGTGAACACCAGCGACGTCGCCACGGCCAGCAGCGCGTTCGAACTACGCGGCACCGGCATCGGCGCGATGGCCGGCCAGATGTCGGCCATGAAGAACACGCCGGCGTTCGGCGGTATGGTGTCGTCGCCGTCGCTCACCGCGGCGTCGTCGCTCATCAACACGTCGCTGCTCCCCGGCCTGCGCACGGAATCGCTGGTGGCGAGCCAAGCCGCGGCGGCCGAGTTGCGGCACGACGACCTGCTCGATGCGCAGCGCACGATCGCCGCTCGTGCCGGGTCGGCCACCACGCAGTGGAGCACGGTCCGCGCGACTACGGTGAATCGCCTTGGCATGGCGACGGCATCTGCTGCCGCGCCGCTGAGCGTGGGCGACGTAGTCACGATGAAGGCGCTGTACAACAGCTGCAGCGCCGGCCGCGATGTGCAAGCCCGCGTGGTGTACGCCGGCTCGCGTTCGGTGGTGCTGGAAGACGTGGCCGCGCCGCGCGCTCGCACGATGGACGCCGACTATCGCGCGATCGGCGACGAGTTCGACCGCGTGCAGTACGCGCTGCTGCGGGACAACATCGGCGACCCGTTGGCGTTGAACGGCGCGATGAACGGCGACGGCCGCGTGACCATGTTGTTCACACGCTTCGTGAACGACTCCGTGGCCGGCACGGCGGGCTACGTAAGTGCCTGCAACTTTTATCCCAAGAGCACGTTCGCCGCCAGCAACGAGAACGAAGTGTTCTACGCCCGCGTGGCCACGAACACCGAAACGCCGTCCGACTGGCGTCGCGCCATGCGCAGCACGGTGATTCACGAAGGGAAGCACCTGGCCAGCTTCGCCGAGCGTTTGGCGAGCAACACGCCGTTCGAAGAGTCGTGGCTGGAAGAGAGCACGGCGCGCATTGCCGAGGAGCTGTACTCGCGCACCTTCACCAGCGGTGGTAGCTGGAAGGGCAACACCGGCTTCGCCACGACGGTGCGTTGTGAAGTGTACCAGTGCGACGACCGTCCGCTCATGATGTGGAAGCACTTCTCGATGCTGCACCAGTATCTGCGCGGCGTGGACACGTTGTCGCCGTTGGGCGCGTCGACCGCCAACGACGTGACCTTCTACGCCAGCGGATGGTCGCTGGTGCGCTGGGCCGCCGACCAGTACGCGACCACCGAAGGCGCGTGGCTCAAGGCACTGGTGAAGGGAGGCGCGCACACCGGCCTCGCCAACCTCGCGCTACGCACGGGTCGCCCCGCGGGCGAACTGCTGGCCGACTGGGCGCTGGCCAACGCGGTAGACGATCTGCCGGGCTTCACCCCGAGCCGCCAGCAGCTCACCTTCCCGAGCTGGAACGTGGCCGACGTATGGAGCGGTCTGGCCGGCACGTACCCCGGCTCGTTCTCGGCGGCACCGCTCAAGGCGCGGGCGATGAGCTTCGGGTCGTTTGTGCTGCCGGTGCAGCAGCTGCGGGCGTTCAGCAGCAGCTACTTCAGCTTTGACGGGGCGCAGGTGGGTGGGCAGTTGATTGAACTGCGCGGGGAAGGAGGCGCGCCGGTGGCGCCGGTGGGTTTGCGGGTGGCGGTGGTACGTGTGGAGTAGTTTTCTCTCGTGACGATTCTCGCTGTCATCGCGTTCGCCGCATTCGCAGCTATCCTTTCCATCTGGCTCGGCTATCCCGTCGTGATCTGGCTCATCGCCAAGGTCGTGGGACAGCCGAATGTGTCGAACGTTGCGGCCGGTGCCACGCGACGCGTTTCCGTGGTACTGGCCACGCGAGATGATGTGGAATCCGTTCAGGCCCGTGTCGCAAATCTGCTCGACATGGCGCATCCGGCCGAGCTACTGGAAGTCATCATCGCGCTCGATGCGGACGGCGCAAAGGCAACGCCTGAGCTACTCGGCGACCTCGACACGCGCGTTCGGGTCGTGCTTGGGGATGCACCCGGCGGCAAAGCATCCACGTTGAATGCCGGAGTGCGCGCCACGACAGGGGACATTTTGGTGATGGCCGATGCGGCGCAGCGCTTCGATGCGCAAACCATTCCCCAGCTTGTCGCGGCGCTGGAGGACACGCGGTTCGGCGCGGTGTCCGGCGCGTTGGAGCTCGGTCGCGACGGAGGGACATCACCGGTGGATTTGTACTGGCGACTGGAGAAGTGGCTTCGTTACAACGAGTCGCTTATCCACTCCAGCGTTGGCGTCACGGGTGCCGTATATGCCACGCGTAAATCATTGTGGACAGAGCTCCCGGCGGGAACGCTTCTCGATGACGTGTACGTGCCGATGTCGCTCGTACTACGTGGGCACCGCGTGGCTTTCAGCTATGCAGCGAAAGCTCGAGACGTGCGGAGCTTTGATGCAAAGGCGGAAGGTGAGCGCAAGACGCGCACGTTGACCGGCGTGAT
>NZ_JBDNFF010000232.1:0-15133 GCF_041689975.1 Gemmatimonas sp. | reverse complement strand
GCTGAAGAGCGTCCCCAAAAGAAAGGCCCAGTTGGTGTTGGCCGGTATCGCCCTGTTTGCGTCTGCGGTTGCCCCTCGAGCAGCGGCGGCTCAAGACGTAACAGGGCGCTGTGCGTCCCCCGACTCCATTGCGATCCGTGGCAACACGCGAACGCCTGATGCACGCATCCGTAGCGAGATCGGTCTGACGCCCGGAACGCCACTCAACTTTCCGTCGATTCAGCGCGCCATGAAAGGGCTGTACGCGCTGAACCTGTTCGACGATGTCCAGCTGCTCTGCGATCTGGAGAGCGTGCCGGAGAAGGTGCTGACCGTCATTCAGGTTCGGGAGCGCGCGATCCTCGGTGATATCAAGGTCGTGGGCCCGAAGAACGTTTCTGAGCGTTCTGTGCGTGACAAGATCGACCTCCTGATCGGACGTCCGATCGATCCCATGATGCTCGCCAAGGCGCGGGCGCGTATCGACTCGACCTATGAGGCTGCCGGCTATTATCTGGCGGAGGTGCGGATCGACTCGGTGATGATGGATGACGATCGTATCGGCATCACGTACACGGTCGATGAGGGACGCCGCCTGGCGATCTCGGGTATCGACATTGTGGGCAACACGTCGGTGAAGGAAAAGCAGGTCGTGTCCGCGATGAAGACGAAGCCCGAAGGGTTCTGGTGGTTCCGCAAAGGTGAGTTCGACGAGGACAAGTACGTCGGTGATCTCGGCGAGCGTATCCCAACGCTGTTTTCGCGACTCGGCCACGTCGACATGCGGATCTCGAAAGACACGCTGATCGTCGATCGTGAGAGAGGGAAAGGACTGGTACAGATCGGTGTCGAGGAAGGGCCTCGCTACCGCATCGGCACCTTCGAAGTGGCGGGCAACCGTCGCTTCCCAACGGAAGACCTGAAAAAGTTCTATCTGGTCCAAGGGAATGATCCCACGCTGACGCAGCGCGTGAAGGGCTTGATCAAGCGAGAAGCCGCAGCACCCGAAGGCATTTTCGACCAGCACAAGTGGGACGATGCCATCGAGAAGGTGAACGGGGAGTATCGCAACAACGGCTATCTCTACGCGCGCATCAATCCCGTGCTCGAGCGCAAACTCGAGGGTCCGGATTCGATTCCCACGGTGAATCTGCGCTGGGAAATTGACGAGAAGAATCCGGCGATCGTGAATCGTATCGAGATTCTCGGCAATGACTTCACGGCCGACGACTGCATTCGCCGTCAGGTCTTCCTTGTGCCGGGTGGCGTGTTCAATCAGGCCGCGTTGATCCGCAGCTATCAGAGTATCGGCAACATGAATTTCTTCGAGTCGCCGATGCCGTTTCCGGATTACCGTCCCGTCAATGATCAGGGCGACGTCGACATCGTGTTTCGCGTGAAGGAGAAGCGGACCGGCTCGATCAATTTCGGCGCGTCGATGGGTCAGGGCGGCGTCGGGTTCGGCGGGTTCATCGGCCTCGAACAGCCCAACCTTTTCGGCCTGTGTAAGCAGGGGAAGCTGAACTGGCAGTATGGTCGGTTCTTCAACGACTTCACGGCCACCTACACCGACCCCGCGCTGCGCGGCTCGCGTGTGTCCGGCGCGATCAGCGCGTACCGCACGCAGTCCCGTTTCATTGTCGGTAACCTCGGTCAGAACATCCGCACCGGCTCGCAACTGCGATTCGGTCTGCCGGTACCCTGGTCGTACTTCTCGACGATGGCCGTGTCGTACAACGGGGAGTCGGCAACCTTCACCTCGGGCACGATTCAGAACACCTGCACGCGGAACTGTTTCCGGTCGAACGTGGGGCTTGAATACACCTACGACACGCGGATCGACTTGCCGTTCGCGACGGGTGGATCCATGAGGACGGTCACGGCCGATTTCAGCGGCGGTCCGTTGGGCGGAACGGTGAATTTCCAGCGCCTGACGACGGAAATGCGCGCGTACACTCAGTTGGGTCAGCTCGGTGGAACGAACCCGGGTTCGCAGCCTATAAAGTTCACGATGGGGCTCACGGCGCGGGCCGGCAGCTTGTTCGGCAACTCGGGACCGTTCTTCTTCCAGCAACAGTTCGCGGTTGGCGGTGTGCAGTTCGGCCAGCAGTTGCGCGGCTATCCGGAGTTCTCGATTACCCCGGTCGGGTTCAACCCGAATACCGACCAGTTCCGATCCGATCCGGCGTCGTTCGGCAACGCGTTCATGACGCTCACCGGTGAGGTCGGCGTCCGATTCAGCCAGATGTTCTATCTCAACGCCTTCACCGACGCCGGCAACAACTGGGCGTCCGCGCGGCAGATCAATCCGACCCGGCTCTTCCGTTCCGCGGGATTCGGGGTATCTACCGTAACGCCGTTGGGACCGCTTGGATTGGATATGGCGTACGGCTTCGATCGCACGACCGTGGACCTGGTTACGGGACGAGTTCGGCCCGATCCACGTTGGCAGTTCCATTTCCGACTCGGTCAGCTCTTCTAAACTCAGGACCTCACATGCGGCTTTCCTCGTTCGTCGGCGCTTGCGCCTTACTGATTGGCGTTCCCGCCCTGGGGTCCGCTCAGACACAGAAGTTCGCCTACGTGAACTCTGCTGCGATCCTCCAGTCTGCCCCTGGCCGAACCGAAGCTGAGGCGCAGTTCGACAAGGAAATGACGTCGATGCGCGCGGCCGTGCAGAAGCTCTCCGATTCGCTGAACACAATGCAGGAAGTGTATGCGAAAGAAGAAGTGTCATTGTCGCCGGCGGCGAAGGAAGCCCGCCTGAAGACGCTTCGCGATAAGCAGGCGGGCTATCAGGAGCGCGTGCAGAAGCTGCAGGAGCAGGCGCAGGCGCGTGAAGCTGAACTGATGCAGCCGATCATGGATAACGTGCGCAAGGTGCTTGACGACCTGCGGGCCGAGGGCGGTTTCGCTTTTATTTTCGACGTGGCGGCGGGCTCGCTGATCGTGTCGGCCGACAAGAATCTGGACATCACCGATCGTGTCGTGTCCAAGCTGCGATTGGCCGCGCCGCGCGCCGCGCCGGCTGCTGCCAAACCGACGCCGGCTGGTCCGACGAGCGTCCCGGCGGGCCTGAACACCAAGAAGCCGCCCACGGAGTGATCGCCGCAGTGGGCGGCGGTTCCGAAGATCCGCAGGCAGGCGGCGGTGGTGGGCAACAGCCCATCACCGCCGCTGCCGTTGCGGAGCAGGTCGGGGGGGTGCTCGTGGGCGACGGCGAGATCGAGGTGTGGGGTATTGCACCGCTCGATCGCGCCGGTCCCCACGAGCTGAGCTTTTTATCGCATCTTCGCTACGGGCAGTGGTTCGCCACGTCTCGCGCCGGCGTCGTGTTGATCTCGCCCGAGCTTGCCGAACTGGCAGGGACCCCGGCCACCAGAATCGTCGTGGCCAAGCCGGTCGATGCCATGGTCGCTCTTCTCGAGCGCTTCCACCGCAAGGAACCGCGCGCCAAAGGTGTACACCCGTCCGCTATCATTGCGAACGACGTACGTCTTGGCGAGGGCGTCACGATCGACCCCTTTGTCGTGATCGGCGAAGGGTCGGTGATCGGCGACAGGAGCTGGATCAGCGCGCATACGGTGATAGGCGCGGGATCGGTGCTTGGAAAAGACGTACGCGTGCATTCCACGGCCGTCGTGTACCCGTTTACGGAGCTGGGAGACCGCGTGACTTTGCACGCGGGTGCACGGGTCGGTCGCGAGGGCTTCGGCTTCGTAGCGCAGGCGAACGGCGTGGTGCGCATTCCCCACGCGGGGCGCTGCATTCTCGAGCACGACGTCGAGGTGGGTGCAAACAGTTGCATCGACCGCGGCAGCGTGGACGACACGATCATCGGCGCCGGAACGAAGCTCGACAACCTCGTTCATATCGCGCACAACGTACGCGTGGGGCGCGGCTGTTTCTTCGCGGCCCAGGCCGCAGTGGCCGGCTCTACCCGGATCGGCGATGGCGTGCAGATCGGCGGTCAGGTCGGTATCGGTGGGCACGTCACGATTGGCTCTCAGGTGAATTTGGCTGGCGGCGCCGGGGTGATCGGCAACGTGCCGGCTGGCGAGACGTGGTCCGGATATCCGGCCCGACCGCACCGGGATCATCTGCGGGCGTCGGCGGCAATCGCCCGCTTGGCGAAGATCGTGCGCCCGCTCGAGCAGTTGGTCAGCAAGCCGGCAACGGTTGGTCAGGCAAACCGCGCGTCTGACGGGAGCGAGACGTGAGCGCGAGCGCGGGCAAGTTGACGAACGCGGTGACTGGCTCCATGTCCGAGCCGGCAGGGCAGCGGCGCACGATTGGTCGTGTGGCCGTGGTCGAGGGCACCGGTCTTCATCTCGGGCAACCCTGTCGTCTCACGTTCCAGCCGGCGCCAACGGGAACCGGCATCGTATTCCGACGGACCGACATCGTCGGCGCCTCGCCGATTCCGGCGCGTGTCGACGTCGCGGTGGACGCCGAGCGTCGCACGCAACTCGGGACCGGTCCGGCCGCGCTGCACACCGTGGAGCATGTGCTGGCCGCCGTCGGTGCACTGTCGATCGACGATCTCGAGATCGGGATGGACGGACCCGAGCCGCCGATCATGGACGGCAGTGCCGCACCGTTTCTCGACGCGTTGCGCGGCGCCGGGTTGGTGCCCAACGGAGGCCGTCCCGAGTGGCTGGTCCTGCGGAAGTCGCTTCGCGTCGTGGATGGCGACTCGGTGTACGAGGCCGGGCCGTGCATGGGCCTGTCGCTCGACGTCACGATCGATTTTCCGCATCCATTGATCGGCACGCAGCGCACGCAGTGCATAGTCACCGCCGACAGCTTCACGCGAGAACTGGCGTCGGCGCGAACCTTCGGGTTCACGCATGAAGTGGACGCGCTGCGCACGAAGGGATTGATTCAGGGGGCATCCACTTCCAACGCCGTGGTACTCGACGCCGACGGGGTGGTCGATACCACGCTCCGCTGGCCTGATGAATTTTCCCGGCACAAGACGCTCGACTGTGTCGGAGATCTGGTTCTCACTGGTGCGCGTGTCCGCGCGCACATCGTCGCTCACAAACCGAGTCACCGCGGCACAGTCGCCTTGGTTCGCGCCCTCGTGCAACACGCTGTCCGGGAGCCCGCCGTGTATTCCATCGAAGATATCATGCAGGTGCTGCCGCACCGTTATCCGTTCCTCCTCGTCGATCGCATTCTGGAGATCGAGGAAGGCAAGCGGATCGTCGGGCTGAAGAACGTCTCGATCAACGAGCCGTTCTTCCAGGGACACTTTCCGGGGCATCCGATCATGCCCGGTGTCCTCATCATCGAGTCGATGGCGCAGGTGGGCGGCATGCTGCTCATGCGCAGCATCGCCGACCCGTCGAGCAAGGTCGTGTACTTCCTGTCGCTCGACAACGTGAAATTCCGCCGTCCCGTGAAGCCCGGTGATCAGCTGCGGATCGAGATGGAAGTGCTGCAGACGCGCGGTATGATGTGCAAGATGCGTGGCGTCGTGACCGTAGACGGCCAGGTGGTGACCGAGGCGGACATGGCCGCGATGGTCCGCGATCGATGACTGCGCGCATTCACCCGACGGCACTCGTCGATGCGTCGGCGCACCTCGGTGAGGATGTCGAGGTGGGACCGTGGGCGATCATCGGTCCCCAGTGCACCGTCGGCCGCGGCACGCACGTCGCCGCGCGCGCGACCCTCGAGCGCAATGTGCGGCTTGGTGAGCGAGTGCAGATCGGTATCGGGGCGATTCTCGGCGGCGATCCCCAGGACCTCAAGTATCGCGGCGAAGAGACGTGGGTCGATATCGGCGACGAGACGTCGATCCGCGAGTACGCGACGATCAATCGTGGCACCGCGCATTCGATCACGACGAGCGTGGGACGCAACTGCTTCCTGATGAGTTACGTGCACTTGGCGCACGATTGTCATATCGGCGACAACGTGATCATTTCGAACGGAACGCAGCTGGCCGGACACGTCACCGTCGAAGACAAGGTGACGATTTCCGGGCTGTGCGCTGTGCATCAGTTTTCGCGCATCGGCCGCCACTCGTTCATCGGCGGATGCTCGCGCGTATCGCAGGATGTGCCGCCCTTCGTTCGTGCCGTGGGAAACCCGGTCAAGCTCTTCGGATTGAATTCCGTCGGATTACGCCGCACGGGCTTCGAAGAAGAGGTGGTTCGTGAACTCAAGCGGGCGTATCGCTTCTGCTTCCGGTCCGATCTCAATCTGGGGCAGGGTGTCGAGAAGGCGCGCGCCGAACTGTCCATGCTGCCCGATGTACGGCACTTTCTCGACTTCATCGAAGCGAGCCAGCGGGGCGTCGGATTCTGAGAACCACGATCATGACCCCGGGGTCGCGCGCCTTCTCGCGGAGTGATGCACCGCGCGTCGGCGTCGTCGGCGCCGGTGGTCTGGGCGTGCATCACGTGCGCATTCTTCGCGATCTCTGCGGCGACCGGTTTGCCGGCTTCGTCGACGAGAATCCCGGTCGGGCTGCCGAGGTCGCGACGCAGCACGGCGTCCGCATGTATCCCTCGCTGTCGGCGATGCTCGACGAGGTCGACGCGGTATCCATCGTGGTACCGACGACCGCGCATCATGAAGTCGCGTCGGCCGCGCTCGATCGCGGCAAACATGTATTCGTCGAGAAGCCGTTCACGGTCACGCTCGACGAAGCCGATGATCTGCTGGCGCGCGCACGCGCGGCCGGCGTCATGCTGCAGGTCGGCCACGTGGAACGATTCAATCGCGCCGTTCGCGCGGCGATGCCGTTCGTCGACGGACCGCGCTTCATCGAGAGTGACCGCCTCGCGCCGTTCAACCCGCGCGGCTCCGACGTGGCCGTCGTGCTCGATCTCATGATCCACGATCTCGATCTGGTGCACACGTTGGTTGGTTTGCGTGTGGCTGACGTGCAGGCCATGGGCATGCCGGTGCTTACGCCGCAGATCGACATTGCGAATGCACGCCTGACGTTCGCCAACGGCGCCGTGGCCAACATCACGGCAAGCCGCGTGTCCCGCGAGCGGTTGCGGAAGCTGCGCATCTTCCAGAGAAGCGGGTACATCTCGCTCGACCTCGCCGCCGGCACCGGAGAGTTCTTCCGGTTGCGCGGGGATTTCGATCCGATGTTGCTGGCGCGTGCGCCGCGTGCGCTCGAGGAGTTCGTGGAACGGGTGCCGCTCGAGGCACCGGACGGCGAACCACTGGTGCTCGAACTCTCCCAGTTCCTCGGAGCCATCGCGGGGCGCAATCCCGTTGCGGTCACGGGTGAGGAAGGACGTGAGGCCCTCGAGGCGGCTCTACGCATCGTGTCGGCGATCGAAGCCGCACAACAGGTGATGCGTGCCTCCGATGAGTCGGCGCGTGCGTGAGATTCTGTTCGTCGTCGGCGAAGCGTCCGGCGATTTGCATGCGGGGAAGGTGGCCGAGGTGCTACGTGCCACGGCACCTGACTTGACGATGGTCGGTATCGGCGGCGGACACATGCGGGATGCCGGCGTGGAGATCATCGAAGACGTCGCGAACCTGGCGGTGATGGGTTTCGCCGAAGTCGTCCGGCATATCCCGAAGCACTATGCGTTGCTGGGTAGGCTGCGTGAGCGCATTGAGAGTGGACGTGTCGCACTGGTCGTGTTGCTCGACTATCCCGGCTTCAATCTCAAGGTCGCGGAAGTCGCGAAGAAGGCGGGTGTCCCGGTGCTGTACTACATCACGCCGCAAGTGTGGGCGTGGGGCGCCGGACGCTTGCCCAAGCTGGCTCGCGTCGTTACGAAGGCGGCGTCCATCCTTCCGTTCGAAGAAGGGCTGCTGCGTCGTCATGGAGTGGACGCCACGTTCGTGGGGCACCCGCTGCTCGATCGCGCGCAGTCGTTGCCGACGCAGGCGGCAGCGCGGGCAGCGCTGGGACTTCCCGCGGACGGACCGATCCTCGCGGTGTTCCCGGGTTCGCGTCGCGCCGAGTTGGCGCGCCATCTGAAGCCGTTCATGGAGACGGCAACGCTGCTGCAGGCTCACGTTCCCGGATTGCACGTTGTCGTGAGCGTCGCGCCGACGGTGCAGATCAGCGAAGTCGAGTGTCCGTTCCCGCGCGTGCACGGCGCGTCGTTCAACGTGCTGCGCGCTACCACCGCCGGCCTGTTGAAGAGTGGAACCACGACCCTCGAAGCCGCCGTGGCGGGCTTGCCACATGTCATCGGCTACCGCACGAGTGCGATTACGTACGCGATCGCACGACGGGTCGTGAAGATCCCGCATATCGGACTCGTGAACGTGGTCGCGCAGCGCGAGGTGTCGCGGGAGTTCGTGCAGGAGGCGTTCGAGCCACGTCGTGTGGCCGATGCGCTGATGCCATTACTGGACGTACACAGTGCACAGCGCGCGCAGGCAGTAGCGGGGCTGAGCGAAGTGCGCGGGATGCTGGGCACGCCGGGCGCTTCGGAGCGCGTGGCGACCATGATCCGTGACCTCGTCGCCGCCGGGCCCGCGAGATGACTGCGACAGTGCTCGACTGGCGCACGCGTATCGCCATCACGCTCGGCACCTGGGTGTTGTACGCGCTCGGCACGACGTGGCGCGTGGAGGTGCATGGTCGGCAGGCGCTGCTCGATCGCGCGCCGGATGCGCCTCGAGTCGTGCTCATGCTCTGGCACGGGCAGATGCTGCCGCTCCTGTGGGCCCATCGACAGCCAACCGGCGTGATGATCAGTGAGCACAAAGATGGTGAGATCATTGCGCGCATCGTCAGCTCGTTCGGATTCTTCGGCGTACGCGGTTCGTCGTCACGCGGCGGCACACGCGCACTGCTCGAAGCCGTGCAAGTGCTCAAGCGTGGCGCCGACATGGCGATTACGCCCGATGGTCCGCGAGGACCGCGTCACAGCTTCGCCGCAGGCGCGCTCGTGCTCGCGCATCGAGCGGGTGCGCCCGTCGTCTCACTGGTCGCACATGTCGATCGCAAGTGGCAGTTGCGCAGCTGGGATGGATTCGAGATTCCGAAACCGTTCGCGCGAGTGACGATCGAGTACGGCGAGCCGGTCATGCTCGAGGGTACCGATGCGCGTGCCGTCGCCGCGCGCACCGAGGAATTCGCGCAGCGGATGCGCGATGCCGTTGTGCGTGTGGAGACGCTATCGAACGCGCCGTCGAGCGCCTGACGCAGTGAACATCGGGACCGGCGGGCGCGCCTTCGTGTCGTATGTCTGGACGTCGTCCTCCATCGGCGCGCGTCTGGTGCGTACTTCCGTTCTGCCGCTCAGTTGGCTGTTCGGTGCGATCGTGGCGCGCCGTAATGCGCGATTCGACGCGCGGATGCGCACCGGCTCGCTCCCTCTTCCGGCGTTGCCCGCGCTCTCGGTCGGCAATCTCACCGTGGGTGGCACCGGCAAGACGCCCGTCGCCTCGTGGTTCGCTTCGCGTTTGCGAGCGGGTGGTGCCTCGCCGGCGTTGGTGTTGCGCGGATACGGTGACGACGAGTGGCGCGTGCATGGCCTGCTGACACCCGGAGTTCCCGTGATTGTCGCACCCGACCGTGCCGTGGGACTCGTAACGGCGTTGAGCAAACAGTGTGACTGCGCCGTGCTCGATGATGCGTTCCAGCATCGTCAGCTGTCGCGGATCATTGATGTGGTGCTGGTGAGCGCGGATGCGTGGCGGGAGCCCGTTCGGCTGTTACCAAGCGGTCCGTATCGGGAACCGCTCGGCAGCCTGAGGCGGGCGTCCGTCGCCGTGATCACCGTGAAGGCGGCGTCCCCTGACCAGGTCCAAGCGGTGCGAGCAGCCATTCGCGCGGCGGCGCCGGATGTCCCTATCGCACAGGTGCGTCTGGCGCCGGGGACGATTCGGCTCGCTGCGACCATCGGCGGCGGCCACGGGTCACCGCGCGGGCTCCAGCACGATCTGACGTGGCTTCACGGGCGAAGGCTTGTGCTGGTGAGCGCCATTGCCGATCCCCACGCGTTTCGTCGTCAGATGGAGGCGGCAGGGGCCGTGGTCCAGCATCACGCCGCGTATCCCGACCATCACGAGTTCGTGGCCGACGACGTATTGAGCATCGTGGCACGGGCAGATCCCTCGGTAGAGCTGCTCTGCACCCTCAAAGATGCCGTCAAACTGGCACCGCTTTGGCCTCGCGCCGGGGCCGCTCTTTGGTATGTTTCCCAGACGGTGGTGGTCGAGCAGGGCGCTGAGATACTGGAGCATGCTGTAGCCCGAGTATTGGCAGCGCGCAGGGCCACCACTTCCACTGCCGGCTGAGTCCGGCCAAAAAAATACCTGGCGAAATGGCTATCGACCTCCTCCGTCTTCCGACGGACAGTATCGTCCGCCCGGACAAGGACAGGTTCCTCAACGAAGAGAATCCGTTCGAAGCGATGATGTCCCGCTTCGACCGCGCCGCCGAGCTGCTCGATCTCGAGCCCGGCATCTACAAGATTCTTCGCAATCCTGAAAAGCAGCTGATCGTTTCCGTGCCCGTGCAGCTCGACAACGGGGACGTGGAAGTGTTCACCGGCTACCGCGTGCTGTACAACACGTCGCGTGGTCCGGCAAAGGGAGGTATCCGCTTCGACATGAAGGTCACGCTCGAGGAAGTGAAGGCCCTCGCGGCGTGGATGACGTGGAAGTGCGCCGTCGTGAATTTGCCGTTCGGCGGTGCCAAGGGCGGGGTGGTTTGTGATCCGCTCACCATGAGCGTCGGTGAACTCGAGCGCGTGACGCGCCGCTACACCAAGGGGATCATCTCCTTGTTGGGGCCCGACACCGATGTCCCCGCGCCGGATGTGAATACGAACGAGCGCGTGATGGCGTGGGTGATGGATACCTACTCGATGCATGTCGGTCGCACCGAGAACGCCGTCGTGACCGGCAAGCCGATTGAAATGGGTGGCTCGTACGGCCGCCGTGAAGCCACCGGTCGGGGCTGCATGTTGGTGACCCGCGAAGCGCTCGCGCACCTCGGCCTCGCGATGACAGGTGCGACGGTGGCGGTGCAAGGCTTCGGCAATGTCGGTTCGACGGCGGCCAAGCTCATGGCGGCCGAAGGGTGCAAGATCGTCGGCATCGGCGATCGCGCCGGTTCGTTCTACAACGCGAAGGGGATTGATGTCGACGCCGCGATCGCGCACGTGCAGCAGCATCGCTCGCTGCAAGGCTTCGCGGGCGCTGAGCTGATCGACTCCGATACGTTGCTGACCCTCGACGTGGACGTGTTGGTACCGGCCGCGCTGGAAAACGTCATCACGACGAAGAACGCTTCGCGCATTCGCGCGAAGGTGATCTGCGAAGGCGCCAACGGACCGACCACGGCCGCCGCTGATCCGATTCTCGACGAGAAGGGGATCTTCGTGATTCCCGACATTCTCGCCAACGCGGGCGGCGTGACGGTGTCGTACTTCGAGTGGGTGCAGGATCGCATGGGTTACTTCTGGTCCGAGGCCGATGTGAACGAGCGTCTCGGCGGCATCATGACCCGCAGCTTCCAGGATGTCCTCACGCTCTCGAAGCAGCATCGCGTGAACATGCGCACGGCGGCGTACATGTTGTCGATCAGCCGTGTGGCCACCGTGCACCGCCTCCGCGGTATCTACGCGTGATCGCATGTACACGTGAGACTATCTACACGTGATCGTTGACGCAGTATCGGATCCGGCAGCATGCGGATCTCGCTGCTGGTAATCGGCCGGCCCCGTGACGCGGGTCTGGCCGATGCCATTCGGGACTACGAATCGCGAGCAGCGCGCTACTGGCCGCTCGATGTCTTCGAGGTCAAAGAGGAGTCGGGCCGAGGGCTGAGCCCGGCGCTGGTGATGGATCGTGAGGCCGAGCGACTGGCCGAACGAATCCCCGCTGATGCACAAGTCGTTGCCTGCGACCCGGGCGGGGAATCGCTGGATTCATCCCGTTTCGCGACGTGGCTGCAGGATCAACGCGAACAGGCCCGTAGCGTGGCGTTTGTCATTGGCGGTGCACACGGTCTGGGCGAGGCCGTACGCGGCCGTGCGGCCCGTCGATTGTCATTGGCGCCGTGGACGTTGCCGCATGAGGTAGCGCGACTGGTGCTCTCGGAGCAATTGTACCGAGCGGGCACCATTATTCGAGGCGAACCGTACCACAAGTGAGCAGAGGGCGTGACTGTCCGTGAGCCAGTTCCGATGTCGGTAGACGGCGTGATCGTACGCACAGCCCAGCTGGGCGGCAGCACGCTGTCACAGGCGGTGCAGCGCGGCGAGGTCGGTGCGGAGTGGTATGCGCATCGACCGGCGTCCCCGTCGGCGTGGCGCGCACATGCCTTGCAGGTGCAAGCCTCGCATGATGGCTTCGATTGGCTCACGACGCTCGCGCCGGCCTTCGCGGCCACCGGAGCGGCTGCCGACCGGCTCGCGCAAGCAGCGGCACGAGGCGTTGTCGTGACGACGGGACAGCAGCCCGGCCTGTTCGGTGGTCCGTCCTACACGTGGACGAAGGCGATCAGTGCGCTGTCGCTGGCGGATGAACTATCGGCGGCGATCAACATGCCGGTCGCGCCCGTGTTCTGGGCCGCCAGTGACGACGCCGATTGGATGGAGGCTGCCGTTACCCATGTCGCGACGGTACGGGGCCTCCAGACAATGTCCCTCGTTGGAGAACCGACCGAAGGCGTCGCTATGGCCGACGTGCCGCTCGGCGACCTCACGGCCGCCCGCGCGACCCTGGCGGCGGCCTGTGGATCGGCCGCCCGCGCGAGCGTGCTCGACGCCGTGGATGCCGCGTACGTCCCGCACGCCACCGTCGGTGCCGCGTACGTCCAGCTTCTCCGGGCACTGCTCGAACCGCTCGGCATCGCGGTCCTCGACGCGGCCCATCCGGCGTTCCGCGTGGCGTCCGATCGTTTCCTTCGACATGCGCTTTCTGCCGCGGCCAGTGTTTCCGAGGCGCTGTCAGCTCGAACACAGGCCATCGTGGCTGCCGGATACGCACCGCAAGTTGATGTGGTCGACGGTTTGTCTTTGGTATTTCAGACCGCGCTCGTGTCGAAGGCCGAATCGGTACAACGCGTTCGGGTGCGTGTTCCGATGGCGGACGCGGCCACCGTGGCGCGAGAAGCAGCGGTCGGAACGCTCGGTGCCAATGTGTTGTTGCGCCCGGTACTGGAGCGGTCGCTTCTGCCCACGCTCACCTATCTCGCTGGTCCGGGAGAGCTGGCGTATTTCGCACAAGTGGCACCGATCGCTTCGGCGCTCGGCGCACCGGCGCCCGTCGTTTCGCCGCGGTGGGCCGGCGAAGTACTCGACGGCGATGCCTACCGCGCGCTCGATCGGCTCGGTCTCGCCGAGGCGACGCTGCGCGATCCGCACGCCGCCGAACAACAACTTGCTCAGCGACTGCTACATGACGGGATCAGTGATACCCTCGAACGGTTGCGTGTCGCGATCGATGCGCAGCTACGCGCGCTGCGCGACAGTGTCGATGGCGCCGGGGCCCCCGTCACGCACGACGTGATCGCGGGTCTGTCGCGCGACCTGACGCACCGGATTGACAAGTTCGAACACCGCGTGCTCGGCGGCGTCAAGCGTAACGAGGTCGAAGCGATGCGCGAGCTCGCGTATGTTCGCGCCTCACTCCGTCCGATGGGCAAGTCGCCGGAGCGGGTGCTCAACCTACTGCCGTATCTCGCGCGCTTCGGCGTCGAGCTGCTGACGCGCCTTCGAGAGGCGTCGTTGTCGCACGCGCGCGCGCTCGTGCACGGAACACGCGCCGACTCATGAGTGACGCCGGGGGCGGACGCTCCGCCTTCGTTGTCGGTGCGGGGATCCTGATCAGTCGTGTCGTCGGGTTGCTGCGCCAGACCGCGTTTGCGTACTATTTCGGCGCGGGACCGGCCGCCGACGCGTACGGTGCGGCGTTCAAGATTCCCAATGCCGTGCGGAACTTGCTTGGCGAAGGCACGCTCTCGGCGGCCTTCGTACCGATCTACAGTCGGCTGCTCTCGCGAGACGATCCACGCGCCGCGCGCGCGTTATCGAATGCGGTGCTTGGACTGCTACTGGCCGCAACGTCGATCCTGACGCTGGTCGGGATTCTGGCAGCGCCGCTCTTGACGCGCGTGCTGGCTGGGGGCTTCGATGACACGACTCGGGAGCTCACCACGCGACTGACGCGCGTGATGTTTCCCATGACCGGCCTGATGGTGCTCAGTGGGTGGTGTCTCGGCATTCAGAACTCCCATCGAGGCTTCTTCTGGCCCTACGCCAGCGCCGCGATCTGGTCGCTGGCCCAGATCGCGCTACTCCTCATCGGCGGACCGCGCGCCGCCGACACCGCCACGCTCTCGTACTGGCTGGCGTGGGCCACACTCGGAGGCGCGCTCCTGCAGATCGGCGCGCAGGCTCCTGAAGTCCTTCGGCTCGCCGGCCCGCTTCGCCCTACCCTCGATCGTGCGGCCGAGGGTGTGATGCCCATGCTGCGCAACGTGCTGCCGGTGGTGACCGCACTCGGTGTCGTACAGATTTCGTCCTTCGTGGATCTGTACATCGCCTCTTTTCTGCCTACGGGCGCGGTTGCCAACATCGGGTACGCCAATACACTGGCCCTGTTGCCGGTGTCGCTGTTCGGCGTCTCCGTCGCGGCGGCCGCGCTTCCCGACCTGTCACGCGACGCCGGCGCGATGGCCATGGATGCGCTGCTGGAAAAGGTGCGCAGCGGTTGGCAGCGCATTCTCTTCTACATCGTCCCGAGTGCCGTCGCGTTCATCACGCTCGGCGACTACTGCGTGGGTATGCTGTATCGCGCCGGCCGATTCGGCGTGGCGGAGCAGACGTCGGTGCACTGGGTGCTGGCGGCGTACGCCATCGGCCTCGTGAGCTTCGGGTCGGTCAAGCTGCTCGGGTCGGCGTACTACGCCATGCAGGACTATCGCACTCCGCTGCGCGCCTCGATCACGAGTATCGCGGTGTCGGTGATCGTGTCGGTGAGTGTCGCGGTGCCACTGCGAGCACTCTCCGTTGCGGCCGCTGGCATCGCCCTCGGATCGGCCGTCGGGTCGTACGTCAACCTGGCGATACTTGCGCGCGGACTGCAGCGTCGGCTCGGTGCGTTGTACACCGCGACGATGTGGCGTGGTACGCGCCGCATCGCGCTGGCTGCATTGGTCGCCGCCTTAGTGGGTACGCTCTTGCGATACGTGCAGTAT
>NZ_JBDNFF010000231.1:0-31318 GCF_041689975.1 Gemmatimonas sp. | reverse complement strand
TCGAGCAAGTCCCGCTCCATCAACTACGTACGCCACCACCCCGTCATTCAGACGCTGATGTCGAGCCCATTCCACTCGTTCTCCTCTGAAAAACGTTGGGACACTACTGAAGAAGAATGATGAAACGAGCCGCCAAGGGCCCTACGCGGCCCAACCAGCGATTTGGATACAGCCGTTAAACAGGTCGCCACCACCTTCCAAGGGCCAATCGTGGCGAGGTCGACCTTGTTGACGCAGTGAAACGGCTTGCACGGCCATCCCTCGGTCGCACGAATCACGTTGCGGGCGGCCGTGCGGCCGGCTCTGCATGGCCGCCTGCCGGGACGCCTGAAGCCGGGCTGCCATCCCGCTGCAACGCGTGTGCGAGGTCCCCCGACCATGAAGACCTCCGGATACAATGGAATCCGAAGGTGGTGCTCCACGAGCACCTAGCCGCTCTTCGTCCGCGGCACGCCGAGCGATCGACGTCGGCGCGGTCACCGGTCGCCCGTGCCTTGCGCCTCAGGCTTGACGGTCTCGTGGCTACTCACGAGGTCTGCTCGTGCGCGCTCGTAGAATGGCTTCTTCCCCGCCGTGTGGTCGGTCGTGTCGACGATGTCCACGATCTCCGGTGCGACGCGACGCACCTTGACCTCGAACCCGCGTCGCAGAGTCAGTTGCGAGGCCGCACATCCTTGGCACCCGCCACTCATGGTGACAAAGAGGTTTCCATCCGTCACGTCGACAATCGAAATCTTCCCACCGTGGGCCGCGATGGCACGGTTGACTTGCCCGTCCAGGAGTTCCTGAATAACCGTGCGAACTTCGGCGTCGGTGCGCCCCGACGCACCGGTGATGAGAGGGGCCTCGAGGATGGCCGGTACCCCTGACACGAGCTGTGCACGGATGACCGTTCCGATTCCCGATTTCAGTGCGGACCAAGAGGCACCTGAACTCTTCCCGACCGCTACGACGTTTTCGGTAACGAGTACGTGGGCGACGCCGGGAAGCGCGAACAACCGCTCGGCGAGAGGTGAACCAATGGCCAATTCTTTGGCGTGGAAGAAGAAGGGACCGCCCGGATGCACCGTCCGGCTTACGGTGAACTTGCACGTGTCGGGATCGGCGACGGAAGACTCGGCGCGGATCGTGATCGTCTCGTCGAGAGGCAGGACATCAAACATCGTCCACCACCTTGGCGGCGAAGCGCTCCGCGAGGGCCCGCAGGTGCTTCACTGTATAAATCCCTGTACTGTGGCCGTCGTTCCAGCGGAATACGATGGCGTAATTGCCTGCGCTGGAGATCGTTTGGGGGGCCACGTCCGGCAGCACGCTTTTGGGATCGAGGAGGGGCCGTCCGCTCATTTCCTCGACGCAGAGGGCGCATGGGCATGCCAGTCGAAGGTCCCGGACGTCGAAGTCGTCACGGCGCCCGTCCTCCCAGAGCACAGACATCGTGCGCGCATCGCGCCGCCGGAAACCGACCGGCGTGGTTGGAGAGCCCATCGGCTGGACTGCGCTTTCCACCCAAGCCGGCTCTTCCTCGTTCGTTTCCCAGTTCCAGGCGAAAGCTCCCAGCGCCGTGGTGGGCAGCGCCTCGAGTCGATCGGCGAGCACCGTCGCGATCGCGACATAGGCCTGGGCTGCGACGGAGTTCGGCTTCTCGGCCACGATCGGACGCCCCTCGTCTCCACCCGTGACGATGTCGGCGTCGAGTGGAATGGCACCCAGGAATCGGATGCCGAGCTCCAAACTCATCCGCTCGCCGCCGCCGCGGCGGAAGATGTCCGTGTCCTCTCCACAGTGAGGGCAGGTGAAGCTGCTCATGTTCTCGACGAGGCCGAGGATGGCGACATTCAGGGTCTCAAACGCCCGCAGCCCGCGGCGGGCGATCTTGAGGCTCACATCCTGCGGCGTCGTCACGATGACCGCGCCGGACAGAGGAACGCTTTGCGCCAACGTCAGTTGCGTGTCGCCGGTTCCGGGCGGGAAGTCGATAATCAGATAGTCCAGCTGTCCCCAATGCACGGAACCGATGAACATTTTCAGGTACTTGCCCACCATCGGTCCGCGCAAGATCGCAGGGTTGTCGTCGCCGGTGAGCATGCCCATCGATATCGCTTTCAGCCCGCGCCGTTCCGCAGGGACGATTTTCTGGTCCGCAGTCGTCTCCGGCCTCTGGCCGGTGGGAAGTCCCAACATGACGGGGATGCTGGGGCCCAGGATGTCCGCGTCGAGCAGCCCGACGCGACCGCCGAGTTGCTGAAGCGCGAGCGCGAGATTGACGCTGACGGTGGACTTTCCCACGCCGCCTTTGCCGCTGGCCACCGCGATGACGTGCCTGATTCCTGGCAGTTTTTCAGGACTGACGGAAGGCTGGGAGACCGCGCCAGGCGCGCGGTCATGGTGCGGATCGTTGTTCTGCATGCCTCAGGTTCCTTTGACAACGTTGAAGCACTGGGATGGCGGGCCGGTTCGCATCTCAGCGTGTCGGAGGATGCGGAGGCGTCGCGCTCTTGAACGCGTCCTGGTTGATCTTCAGGTACTGTTTCTGATTCGCCGGCACGTCCATATCCGGGAAAATCGCCGTCACCGGGCACTCTGGCTCGCACGCGCCGCAGTCGATGCACTCGTCCGGGTGGATGTACAGCATGTTCGGACCCTCGTAGATGCAATCCACTGGGCACACGTCCACACAGGACTTGTCCTTGGTGTCAATGCAGGCCTCGGTAATTACATATGTCACTGGTCTCTCCTCTCGTAAGCTGTGTGGTGGTGGCGCTTCATGCTGTGGATTTGACGGCGTGCGTGGCTTCGTGCGCCGCATACTCGCACGACGTGCAGCCGTGCATCATGTGTGACCGTCGTTCGACGACGGTGCCGAGCACGTCCTCGATGAACGCCACCTCAGCGCTGCACACTTCGGGAAACTGCTGTGCGATTTCGCGAAGGGCGCAGCTGTGCGCGCGGATGAGCACCGAGTGGGGCGACGTCGACTCCGATTCCGCCATATAGCCGTTATCGGTGAGCATGGCGGCGACGGCACGGGCCCGTTCGGCGAAAGGCATTGTGGCCAGCACGGGCTTGGCCGCATCGGCGAGCGCTCCCCACCGGCGGCGGAAGATGCGGACGACCCCTTCGATCCCCTGCTCGGCGCGCACCACTTCGAGGGCATCGGCGAGCGGACTCGCGTAGGAGCGCGGAAACAGTTGCTCGCCCAGTTCGGTAAGCGAGTACGCATACTCCGGACCGCCGACGCCGCGCACTTCGCGGCGAAAGCGTACGAGCCCAGCAATGCCCAATTCCTTGAGATGGCGACGGAAGGCGTTAGCCGTGAGGCCGAAGCGCGCACCCAACTCTTTCGCCGTCAGCGGCTGATCCTTGCGTAGCGCGACCAGAAGGTCGTTGCGCAGGCCCTTGAAGCCGGCGAGCGGGACGGAGGAAGAACCCATGCTATCCAAATTAGCTCGGACGAGGCCATTCGTCAACAAAAGTGTGTAAGAAATGCTCTTGCAATGGGCGTGTGAGCACGTTGACGGCGCGATTCCCGTTGGAGATCGTGGAGCTCGTATCGTTGTGCGCTTCGCTGGAATAGCCATGGCCAAAGCGTGCACCGCACAACGATCCTCGAGCTCGCTGCGCTCCCGCCTCGAAACGCTCAGCGAATCGCGTTGGTGGCACCGGCGCCGAGGGCGCCACCGACCATCGTCCCAACCCAGAACCACTTCGCGCGCCACCACGGCGTAGGCGGCGGGGGGACGAGAAGAAAGTGGTCGGTCGTGACACGGGCCACCTGCGAGGTCACCAGCGCGGTCGCCGTCATCGAGTCGCGACGAATAATCGTCAGGCGGGCCACCAGCGCATCTCGATGCGCCGGATCCACGACATACGCCGATAGTCCCGCGCGCACCCAGCGGCTCTCGAAGACGTGAAACGTCGCGGTGCTGTCGTCGACCGCATCGATCTCGAACCGTGCGGCGTCCCGGGGAATCCGCGGCAGTACCGGCATGAGTGGTGCGGCGGGCCGCTCGCGGCGATGACACCCGCTGCCCACGACCGTCACGACCGCGACACATACCAGCGCCGCGCGGCGCACCAGAAACGCCGCGCTCATCCGATCACTGCGTGAAGAGATTACGGAGATCGTTGAAGGTGACGAGCACGATCAAGGCGAGCACCGCCAGCACGCCGACGCGCGCCACGCCCTCCTTCACGCGACCGCTGAACGCACTGCCCTTCACGCGTTCGGCCAGCACAATCAGGATCTGTCCACCGTCGAGCACGGGGATCGGCACCAGATTCAGGATGGCGATGTTGAGGCTCAGAAACGCAATCAGTGACCACAGGGTCTCCGGGCCGCTCTTGGCGGCCTGCACCGACGTGCGCGCAATCTGAATCGGCCCACCCAGGTTCTTGGCTGACACCTGCCCCGTGGCCAGCCCGCCAAGCACCGACGCCACGCTTGTGGCCATACGCCAAGTCGCATTGCCGCCCGCCGTCATCGCGCCGACCAGGCTCAGCTTCTCGTTCACCGTCGACGCGCGCACCTGAATGCCGATCCGCCCCACCGTTTTCTTCGCACCGGTCACGGGATCATCGATCTCCGCCGTCTGCGGCGTGATCTCCCGGGTAAACCGCTCAGCGCCACGCTGAATCTCGACGCGGAGCGATCCGCTCGTGACCGGCGCGACTTCGTCGAGCACCTCATCCCACGCGCGGATCGGGTGGCCGTTGATCCCGACAATCCGATCGCCACCCGTGAGTCCGGCAATGGCGGCCGGCGCCCCCGGTACCACCGAATCGATCACGGCCGGCACGTACGTGTTGCCCGCGCGGTAGTAGATCCCCGTGGAGACGACGAGCGTGAGCAGAATGTTCATGATCACGCCGGCCGAAAGAATGAACACACGGGCCGACGTCGACTTGTTCTCCACCCAGCGATCGGCGGGTACGGCTTTCGGTCCGAACGGCGCCATCGACTGCGCGTCCCAGAGTGCGGGCGAGACGTCGGCCGGTCGTTCGATGGCGGCGCCGAGGGATCCACGATCGCTCCCGCCTTCGATACCTGCCATCGACTCGTCTTCCTGACTGGCCATGCGCACATACCCGCCGAGCGGGATCAACGATACGCGATAATCGGTCTCGCCGCGTCGCACGCCGAAAAGCCGGTTGCCCCATCCAAGCGAAAAAACGGGCGCGTACACCCCCGTGAGCTTCGCTGCGATGAAGTGCCCGAGTTCATGCACAAATACGACAAGGCCGAAGACGAGCAACGGCGCGATGTACGGTGTTATGGAAGACATCTGTATCAGCACCCCACCTGGGCATTCACGTGGTCACGCGCCGCCGCATCCGCTCGAAGGAGATCATCGAGGGATGTGCCCGGAGCGCCGGCCAACGCGTTGAGCGCGGCCGACACCCGCACGGCGATTCCCGAAAAGCTGAGGCGTCCGGCCAGAAAATGAGCGACAGCGACTTCGTTGGCCGCATTGAACACGGCCGGTGCGGCGGCTCCACGCCGTCCAGCATCGATCCCGAGCCGCAGCATAGGGAAATCGTCGTACCGCACCGCTTCGAAGCTCAGACCGCCTAGAGCGACCGGATCGAAGGATGGTACGCCGGAATCCGCCACGCGTTCCGGATATGTGAGGGCGTACAGGATGGGCAGCTCCATCGACGGCACGCCCATCTGCGCCAGTACACTGCCGTCGACGAACTCCACGAACGAGTGGATGATGCTCTGAGGATGCACGACGACGTCGATACGATCGTAGGGCACGCCGAACAGATGGTGCGCTTCGATCACCTCGAGCGCCTTGTTCGCGAGCGTGGCACTATCAATGGTGATCTTGCTGCCCATCTGCCACGTCGGATGCTTCAACGCATCCGCCACCGTGGCGGCGGCGATTCGGTCGGCCGGCCACGTGCGAAATGGACCGCCCGATGCCGTCAGCACCAATCGTCGCACCTCGTGTGGCTGTCGGCCGGCCAGACACTGCAGAATGGCCGAATGCTCACTGTCGACCGGCACCAACTCGCCGCCATGCACCCGGGCGGTCTCGGTCACGATCGCGCCAGCGACGACGAGCGTTTCCTTGTTGGCCAAGGCCACGCGTTTCCCGAATCGGAGCGCGGCGAGCGTCGCCGGTAAACCGGCCGCGCCCACGACGGCGTTGATCACGATCTGCGCGTCGGGATGCGTCGCCGCCGCGACCAGACATTCAGCGCCCACGCCCCAGCTCTCGGGGGCATCGATATGCGGCTGCACAAGCCCCACGAACGCCGGCGTCCACGTCGCGACCTGCTCGGCAAGTGCGGCCACGTTGCCGTGAGCGGTCAGCGCCACCGGCGCAAAGCGCTCTCGCTGGCGCGCCAAAACACGCAACGCGCTGGTCCCGATCGATCCTGTGGAACCAAGAATCGCGACACCCGCGGGCTTCGAAGTCTTCGAATTCGAACCGGTGTTGCTCATCAGCCTCCGGGAGCCGGGAGTAAGAGCGCGTAGTACAGCGCGTAGGTCACGGGCAGCACGAAGAAGAGTGAGTCGAGGCGATCGAGCACGCCGCCATGGCCTGGGAACAGCGTTCCGCTGTCCTTCACGCCAGCTTCGCGCTTCAGCAACGATTCCGTCAGGTCGCCGATCTGCGCCGTCACGCTGATGCAAACGGCGAAGATGATCAACCCGGTGGGGCTGAACGCGAGTTGCGCTTGCGGCTTGAGCAGATAATGCACGAACGCGGCGCACGCCCCTACGGTTGCCACAATAGCGCCGACCGCGCCCGAGATGGTTTTGGCCGGACTCACCGACGGAATCAGCTTCGGGCCGCCCACCAGGCGACCGGTGAAGTAGGCTCCGGTGTCGCTGGCCCAGGTGAGCACCACGGGCATGATCACCACGAGCGCACCAGCCGTGTCGCCGACCGCGTATCCGAAGTAGCGTAGCGCGTAGATGTAGCTGAGCGTGCCGCCGGTATACAGCGCGCCGAAGATGGTCGTGGCCGCGGCGCCAAGCGGCTTGCCGTTGGCGCCGCGGGTCCAGATCGAGAGTGCGAGGACGAACAAGGGCACGAGTGTCCACGCGAAGAGCGGCACCGCGAACACGCCGAGTTGCTGCGCATGCACAGCGATGGGGATCAACGCCGACAGCACGATTCCGACCACGCTCATCGGCGTCGTGCCACCTTCACGAGCGATGCGGTAGTATTCCCACGCGGCGATGCCCGAGAGCGCACCGGCGAGCGTGGCAAGCGGCGCGCCACCGAGCCAGATGATTCCGAGCGCGATCGGCGCTCCGATAAGGGCGACGACGGCGCGCCGGGCAAGTTCGTTCACGCGAGGGGGGGCGAGAGCAAAGGCAGGCGCACCGCACTGCGCTTCCGGTAACGCATCACGTACCGACGCGACCGAAGCGTCGATCACGACGCTGAAAATCGCTGATGGCTTCATACAACGACGAGCGCCCGAAATCCGGCCAGAGCACATTCGAGATGTACAACTCGGCGTAGGCGACCTGCCAGAGCAGGAAGTTCGAGAGCCGCTGTTCACCCGACGTCCTGATCAGGAGATCGGGATCGGGGCAGTCGGCCGTGAACAAGCGCGCACGAAACTCATTTTCCGTGATCGCAGCTGGCGTCAGGCGCCCAGCTTGCACGTCTTCGGCGAGCAACCGGGCGGCGCGCACCAACTCGGCGCGACCGCCGTACGAAATAAACAGATTCAGCTCCAGCCGCGTCCCCGTTTCAGTGATGCGCATGACACGCTCCACGGCAGCCGCGGCGGGACCACTGAGGCGATCAAGATCTCCATGTACACGAACGCGAACGCCCTGCTTGTGCAGGTCGTCCGCTTCACGGACGATAAACTCTTCCAACAGCGACATGAGGGCCGACACTTCGGTCTCCGGTCGCTGCCAGTTTTCCTGCGAGAACGCGAAGAGCGACAACCACTCGACACCGGCCTCGAGACAGCCCTCGACCACGGCGCGCACCGCTTTCATGCCGGACCGATGACCGAACGGCCGGGGCATGTGACGTTCACGCGCCCAGCGACCGTTGCCGTCCATGATGATCGCGATGTGCCGCGGCACCGCCCCGTGCACGCGAATGCGCGCCAGTAGATCCGTTTCGGTGTCAGCCATGATGGGCGGGGGCACGGGGCATATCAGCAAGCGGTTCGCTGAAAGGCCTCAAACCTCCATGATCTCGGCTTCCTTCGTCTTGAGCAGCGCCTCGAGCTTGCCGATGCATTCGTCGTGCGCCTTCTGCAAATCCTTCTCCGCCTGCTTCTTGTCGTCTTCGGATACGCCGTCAAGCTTCTTGACCTTGTCGCGCGCATCGGTGCGGGCATGGCGGATCGCGATCCGGCCGTCTTCACCCAGCTTGCTGAGCACTTTGACGAGCTCCTTACGACGCTGCTCATTCATCGAAGGCAGGGGCACGCGGATGACGCCACCCTGATGTGCCGGATCAAGGCCGAGTTCCGACTCACGAATGGCCTTCTCGATGACCTTCGCCTGTCCCTTGTCGAACGGCGTCACGAGAAGAATGCGGGGCTCGGGGGCCGAGACCTGTGCCACCTGGTTCAGCGGTACGAGCGAGCCGTACGCTTCGACCTTGATCGTGTCCAGCATGCTCGGCGATGCCTTGCCCGTACGGATGCCGGCAAAGTCGCGCTTCGAGGCCTCGAGGGCCTTTTCCATACCGCTTTTGGTGTCCTTCAGGATCTGCGAAGTGGTGCTCATGAAACCAGTGTCCCCACGCGTTCGCCGTTGATGGCGCGTGCGATCGCGCCCGGCGTGTGAAGGTTCAGCACGATCAGGGGCAACTGATTCTCTTTGCACAGCGTGATGGCCGTCTGGTCCATTACGCGGAGCTCTTCGAGCATCACGTCGCGATAGCTGATCGACTCGTACATCGTGGCGTTCGGATCCTTCTTCGGATCGGCGGAGTAAACGCCGTCGACGCTGGTGGCCTTGATGATGACATCCGCCTTCATCTGGATAGCCCGCAGCACCGCCGCCGTGTCCGTTGAAAAATACGGGTTCCCGGTGCCGGCGGCAAAGATGACCGTACGCCCCTTCTCGAAATGGCGCAACGCGCGCCGGCGAATGTAGGGCTCGGCCAACTCTTCCATGCGAATCGCCGTCATGACGCGCGTGTCGAGCCCTTTCTTCTCGAGCACATCCTGCATGGCCATCGCATTGATGACTGTGCCGAGCATGCCCATATAATCGGCGCCGACGCGATCCATTCCCATCTGGGAGAGTTGCGTGCCGCGCACGATGTTCCCGCCTCCGATGACCAGACCAAGTTGCACGCCCATGCGCGCCACCTCGACGATCTGATCCGCGAAGGAACCGATCCGCTCAAAATCGAACCCGACGCCGCGATCCCCGGCGAGTGCTTCGCCGGAGAGCTTCAGGAGGATGCGCGTGTAGCGCTTGTCCGTGGCGCCCACGCCGCTCACTCGGCCCCGAGCTGCAACCGGGCGAAGCGATCGACGGTGATCGTACCACCAGCGCGCTCGGCGTGATCCTTGACCAGCGCGGCGATCGTGATGGCCGGATCGCGAACCCACGCCTGCGGGAGCAGCGTCACGTCCTTGAGGAACGCTTCGATCTTGCCCGTGGCGATCTTCTCGATCATCGCTTCCGGCTTCCCGGTCTCACGTGCCTGCTCTTCGGCGATACGCTTCTCGCTTTCAATCTTCTCGGCGGGCACGCCGGTGCGATCGACCGCGAGTGGGGCCGACGCCGCGATGTGCTCGGCGATGAACTTCACGAGCTGCTGCGTGGACTCGTGCGCCGCGGCTTCCGGCGTCGAGGCCGTGACCTGCACCAGCGTGGCCAGCTTGCCGTTGTGGTGGCGGTACATGCCGACCACGCCGTTCTCGCCGGCATCGAAGCGCGCAACGTCCTTGACCTTCACAGCTTCACCGGTTTTCGACGACGCGATCTTCACGAACTCGGCGACCGTCTGCGACGGATCGGCCGCGAACGGCTCGGCGAGGAAGCTGTCGACGTCGGCCGCGGTGGAATGCACGCGTTGCGCCACGAGCTGCGCGACCACCTTGCCGAAATCTTCGTTACGCGCCACGAAATCCGTCTCGCACGCGACCTCGACGAGCACACCCGTGCGGCCGTGGTTGAAGATCTCACCACCGATGATGCCTTCGCTCGTGGATCGGTCGGCGCGCTTCTCGGCCTTTGCGATGCCCTTTTTGCGGAGGTACTCGACGGAAGCGTCCATGTCGCCGCCATTCTCTTCGAGCGCCTTCTTGCAATCCATCATGCCGGCGCCGGTACGCTGGCGGAGTTCCGAAACAGCCTTCGCGGTGATCACCGTGGTCATCTTCGAGCCCTGTATATGCTGAGTGTCAGTATCTGCGATGCGTTGGTACTGCGAACCATGTCGAGCTACTGCGTACGAACGCCGCCGGTGTTGAGCCGGCGGCGTCGCGGTGCTGCAGTGGAAGCCTGAGCCGGCGGTCAGGGAACCACCGAACGTTACTCCTGTCCGACCGATTCTGCTCCCGTTTCTCCGGCGTCACCAGCAGCTTCCGGGGCGGCGCCCTCAGCAGCCGTTCCCTCGGTGCCCGGCTTGAGGCGCGCGGCGATGGCTTCCGGCTTGGCGCGGCGACGGCGCGGGCGACGGCTGTCGCTCGCGGCACCACCACCCTGTCCGCCACCCTGTCCGCCACCCTGTCCGCCACTCTGGCCACCACGATCTCCGCCCTGGCCGCCACGATCTCCACCACGGCCGCCGCGCTCACCACGACCAGCCGGCTCGGTGCCGCGGTCGCTGGAGAACGTATAGCTCTCCTGCTCTTCGTCGCTCGGACGGGCAGGCGCCTCACGGCGCGCCTCGTCGATCGTATCGGCAATTACCTTCGCGATCAACTCAACCGAACGGATAGCGTCGTCGTTACCGGCGATCGGCACCGTGATCAGGTCGGGATCGGCGTTCGTATCCACGATGGCGACAATGGGCACGCCAAGCTTGTTCGCTTCGGAAACGGCAATGCGCTCCTTTTTCGAGTCGATGATGAACAATAGCCCCGGGAGGCGGTTCATCGTCTTGATACCGGAGAGGTACTTGCCGAGCTTCTCGCGCTGCCGCGACATGAGAAGCTGTTCCTTCTTCGTGTAATTCGTGAGCGTACCGTCTTCCGTGCCGGCTTCGAGGTCCTTGAGCTTCTTGACCTGTTTCTTGACCGTCTGGAAGTTGGTGAGCATACCGCCGAGCCAGCGCTCGGTGACGAACATGCCGCCGCAGCGCTCGGCCTCGGCCTTCACGATAGCGGCGAGCTGGCGCTTGGTGCACACGAAGAGCACGTTCTCGCCACGCAGCACGACCTCACGGACGAGCTTCTGCGCCAGTTCAATCTGGCGAAGCGTCTTCTGCAGGTCGATGATGTGAATGCCATTGCGCTCGGCAAAAATGAACCGGCGCATCTTGGGGTTCCAACGACGGGTCTGGTGCCCGAAGTGAACGCCCGCGGCGAGCAGCTGCTCGAGGGACGGAGTCGTCATGTGAAGAGTGCTTTGAGGTTTTGAAATTCGTCCGCTGTGGTCATCGTCGGCTGCGACCAATTCCCGAAGGAGACTGGTACCCGCAGCCGACTCGGACAGCGTGAGAGATACGTAGTACGACGCGGCGAACCGCGTGTACTAGCGCTTGGAGAATTGGAAACGCTTACGAGCGCCGGCACGGCCCGGCTTCTTACGCTCGACTTCACGCGCGTCACGCGTCATGAGGCCGTACTCGCGCAGCTTCTTCTTGTTATTCTCGTCGATCTTGACGAGGGCACGCGCAATCGCGAGGCGCACGGCACCGGCCTGCCCGGCTACGCCACCACCGTCGAGGACGGCTTTGATGTCGTACTTGCCAAGCGTGTCGGTCAGCGTGAACGGCTGCTGAATCGCGGACACGAGCGTCGGACGCGGGAAGTACTCACCGAGCGTGCGGCCGTTCACGTCCCACTTGCCGGAACCCGGCGTCATGTACATGCGGCACACCGCACGCTTGCGACGACCGATCGTCTGAATCTGCTCTGACATTACTTGGCCTCGGCGGAGGAGAAGGTGAGCGTCGCCGGGACCTGCGCGACATGCGGATGCTCGGCGCCTGCGAAGACGCGCAGTTTGCGACGCAGTACCTGACGGCCCAGCGCCGTCTTGGGGAGCATGCCGTACACGGCCTTCTCGATCACGCGCTCCGGATGCTTCGCCAACACCGAGGCAAAGGGCGTGTGCTTTTCGTGGCCCATGTAGCCGGTGTGGCTGAAGTAGGTCTTCTGCTCGGCCTTGCGGCCGGTCACCTGTACCTTCGACGCATTGATCACGATGACGAAGTCACCCGTGTCCATATGAGGCGTGTACATGGGCTTGTGCTTCCCGCGGATGATCTTCGCGACTTCCGACGCGAGACGGCCCAGGACCATTCCTTCCGCGTCGACGATATACCACCGACGGTCGATATCCTTCGGGGTCGCGCTGTAGGTCTTCATGCTAACGTGATCCGTGCGTGATTCGGAGACGCCAACAGAGGCGCTCAGAAAGAGATAAAGGAACTACGAAGAGAAAACAGGCACTGCTGAACGCTGAAACGCCCGGAAAACGGGACAGACTCGTAGGTTACTCAGCATTGAAGTCTGTGTCAATCCGAGGGTTGAGGCTCGTTTCCCGGTGGCACCATTCCAGAGGAACTGCTCGGGCTCCCTTGCCGGTTCGCTTGGCCGTGAACCAGACTGGACTCTGCGGGTGCCGATGCCTGCCTTCACCCCTCCCGGAGTTTGCATGTCGATGATGTCGGAGTTCAAGGAATTCGCCATGAAGGGCAGCGTGATGGACCTGGCGATCGGTGTCGTCATCGGCGGTGCGTTCCAAAAGATCGTTGATAGCATGGTCACCGACATCATCATGCCCCTCGTCGGACTGGCCACCGGCGGCGTCGACTTCACCAACCGTTTCGTGGCCCTTCAGGGTGGCCCCTTCACGACCCTCGATGAGGCCAGGAAGGCTGGCGTCGCCACGCTCAACTACGGCCTGTTCCTCAATCAGGTGCTCACATTCCTGATCGTCGCCTTCGTGCTGTTCATCGTGATCAAGGGCGTGAACCGTATGCGCCGCAACGCACCAGCCAAGGTCTGATCAGGTACCGAGGCCGATTCCGATCCCGTCTGATTACACGGACGGGATCGGCCCCAGCTCTACCAGCAGCGCCCCTTTGTCGACGGCTTGTCCCGGGACGGCCTGTACCGCTGTGACCACACCGGCCACCGAAGCCCGCAACTCGTTCTCCATCTTCATGGCTTCGACCACGACGAGCCCCTGCCCCGCGCTCACCGTATCGCCCACGGCCACCGACACGCGCACCACAAGTCCCGGCATGGGCGCCAGCAACGGCGCCGGCCCGCTGGCCTCGGCCTCCGCCGCGGTGAGATCGCGGATGGCCCGCATCCGCTCATCGAGCGCCTCGGCCTCTACCCGCTGACCGTCCAGATCGAGCGTCCAGCGGCCCCGTGACGCGCCGCGGCGCGCCACCAAACGGTGCACTTGTTCGCCGATCCGTAGCAGACGCACCGGCGTCCCCTCGATCGCTGACAGCGAGGCCGCCACGCGCTCGCCTTCCACCTCCGCATGCGTGCCGTCGAGGTCCACGATCACGCGCTCGCCGTTCACATCCACGATGTACTTCATGTCGTCGTCTCCGGGCGCAGCACACACACGGTTTCCACGTGCGCCGTCTGCGGGAACATGTCGAAACAACGCACCGCATCGATGCGCCACCCGGGAATGCGCGCGAGGTCCCGCGCCAGCGTCGCCGGATCACAACTCACGTACACAATGCCGCGCAGGCCGCGGCTCGCCGCCTGTTCGAGCAGCGCCGTCACGCCCGTCGCCACTCCAGCGCGTGGCGGGTTGAGCACCACGACATCCGCCGGTAGCGCCGACGACAGCGCCGATTCGACCAGCGCGGTAACCACCTGCACGCGATCGCCCAGACCTGCTTCCTCGACCCGACGACGCGTGGCCGCCGCCCCCGCGGCGTCGGCCTCGATCGACACGACCGAGGCGCCATCGCGGGCAAATCGTTCCGTCAGCTCGCCGCTGCCGGCATACGCATCGATCACGCGCGTCGGCGCGAACGCCTGCACCGTCGCAAAAACGAAGTCACGCAGCGCCGTGGCCACTGTGGGATTGACCTGCGCGAACGCGAGTGCCTCGCGCGCATCCGGCTCGTAGCGTCCGGCCTCCGCAGCCTCGTCCATCGCCGTGGCTCCGCCCGGCGCCTCGACCTCGAGCGACAGCCCCACGCTGCCCGCCGCGCCGTCAGTCGCCACGTCGCCCGCCAGCCCGACCGGCTTCCCGCCTCGCGGTAGCCACCACACCGCGCGAACCGGCGCCGAGGCGCGAGCCAAGGCCGCCGCCCACTGCGCACCGTCGCTCCAGGACTCACCTCCCTGCACGACGACCGCGACGGCTTCCTGGCCCACGTCAGCGTTCAACAGGCGGAACGATACGCGCAGAAAGCGATCCGTCGGCATGCCGTGCAGGCGCTCACGCATGTCGAGCCAGCAGCGCACGAGCACCGGATTCGCGATCGCACACTCGTCGAGCGCGAACACGCGTGCCGCATCGTCGTGCGGATGCAGTCCGCCGGTCCATCCGCGACCACGCGGCAGCAGCATCAGCGTGAGCCGCCCGCGATAGCCCCACGACTCACCCGTCACAAGCTCCGGGAGCTCGATCGTGCGCTTCCCGATGCGCGACAGTGCATCCTGCACGATGTGGCGGCGCGCATCGCGCTGTGTCTCGTCGTCGAGATGTTGCAGCTGACAGCCGCCACAACGATCGCGCTCGTAATGCACGCAGCGCGCTTCCACACGATGCGCGGAAGGCGTGACGATTTGCAGCACGCGGCCGCGTCCGTGACGTGCCTGCGCGACGTACGCCACCTGCGCCACGTCCCCCGGCGCCGTACGTGGCACGAAGCACACCAAGCCATTCGCCCGGCCGACCCCGTCGCCGCCCTTCGCGATACGGTCGATCGTCATCGTGGCGATCTCCTCCACGGCCGGCTTCTCCGACACACGACGAGGGCGACGATCCAGTCGTTTCTTCATCACGAAGACCGCAGCGATTCGCGCCGCGCCACGTCACGCCACGACGGACGGTGTGCATCGCGGCGCACGGCCGTGGCATCGTTCGCCTGCGTCGTGGTCGACGACGTGGTCGCCGTGCCGCTCGAGGCGCTCCGCTCTTCATGCGCCACCAGCGCCGCCGCAATGGCGGCCAGCCGGATCGATTCGCGATCGGTAGCCGGAGCCGTCAACGCCGGGAGATTCTGTTCCAGCCACTGGATGTGGATATCGCCACGCTGAAAGTCGGAGTGATCCATCACGCGCAGATGAAAGCTGCGCGAGGTCTCGATGCCATCGATGGTGAGTTCACGCAACGCGCGTCGCATGCGCGAAATGGCGAGATCGCGCGTCGGCGCGTGCACGATCAGCTTGGCCAGCATCGGATCGTAGTGCAGACCGATCTCGCTGCCCGACTCGATTCCACCGTCCCACCGCACCCCGGGCCCGGTGGGCAGATGCAGATACTCGATGCGCCCGGTGCTCGGCAGGAATCCGTTCGACGGATCTTCGCTCGTGATGCGGCACTCCATCGCCCAACCACGCGGCGTGAAGTCCTTCTGCGCGAACGGCAGCGCTTCGCCGGCAGCCACGCGGATCTGCCACTGCACCAGATCGAGCCCCATCACAAGCTCCGTGACGGGATGCTCCACTTGAATGCGCGTATTCATCTCGAGGAAATAGTACTGCCCGTCGGTGTCGAGCAGGAACTCACACGTGCCGGCGTTCACGTAGCCGGCCGCCCGCGCCGCGGCCACGGCTGTCGCACCCATGCGCGCGCGCAACTCCGGCGACACGGCCACGCTGGGAGCTTCTTCGATCATCTTCTGGTGTCGACGTTGCACTGAGCATTCCCGCTCGCCAAGGTGCACGATGTTGCCGTGCGTGTCGGCCAACACCTGAATCTCGACGTGACGCGGGCCTTCGATGTACTTCTCGATATACACGGCGTCATCACCGAAGGCGTTCTGCGCTTCGCGTTTCGCCGACGCCAGCGCGTCGGCCAGTTCCGAGGCCGCGCGCACGATGCGCATGCCCTTGCCGCCGCCGCCGGCGGCCGCTTTCAGCAACACCGGAAACCCGAACGTCTCGGCGATGGCGACGGCTTCGTCGGCATCGCGCACGCTCTCGGTGGTACCCGGCACGACCGGCACACCGGCCGCAATGGCCAGCTGACGAGCGGCCGTCTTCGAGCCCATCGCGTCGATGGCTTCCGCCGGAGGCCCGATGAACACGAGTCCGGCATCGCGCACCGCGCGCGCAAACCACGCGCGTTCAGAGAGGAAGCCATAGCCCGGATGAATCGCCTGCGCGCCGGTACGGAGCGCGACGTCGATGAGTCGTTCACCAACGAGGTAGCTCTGGCTCGACGGCGGCGGACCGATGAGAACCGCTTCATCGGCTTCGCGCACGTGCGGCGCGCGGGCATCCGCTTCGGAATACACGGCAACGGTCTTCACGCCGAGCTCCTGACAGGCCCGGATCACGCGCAGCGCGATCTCGCCGCGGTTGGCCACCAGCACCTTGCTGAACATCGGCGGCTTCACAGGGGAAGGTTTCCGTGCTTCTTCGCCGGATTGCGATCGCGCTTGCCGCGCAGCGTCTCGAGCGCATCGATCAGACGCGGTCGAGTGTCGCGCGGATCGATCACGTCATCCACATAGCCGCGAGCGGCCGCGTTGTACGGATTCGCGAACTTCTCCGTGTACTCGGCCACGCGCGCATCCATCGCCGCCTGCGGATCGCTCGCTTCGGCGATCTCCTTCTTGTACAGAATCTCCACGGCTCCCTTGGGGCCCATCACGGCGATTTCCGCCGTGGGCCAGGCCACGTTGTAATCGCCGCGAATGTGCTTCGAGCTCATGACGTCGTACGCGCCGCCGTACGCCTTGCGCGTGATCACCGTGAGCTTCGGTACCGTCGCTTCGCAGTACGCGTACAGCAGCTTGGCGCCGTGCTTGATGATGCCGCCATGCTCCTGCGCCACACCGGGCAGGAATCCCGGCACGTCTTCGAACGTCACGAGCGGAATGTTGAAGCAGTCGCAGAAGCGCACGAAGCGCGCCGCCTTCATCGACGCGTTGATGTCGAGCACGCCGGCCATCACCGCCGGCTGGTTGGCGACAATACCGACGCTGTAACCGCCAAGATGCGCGAAGCCGATAAGGATGTTGCCGGCGTAATCGGGCTGCACCTCGTAGAACTCCCCGTCATCCACGATGCGGCCGATCACGTCATGCATGTCGTACGGCTTGTTCGGATTATCGGGAATCACGTCGAGCAACGATTCGTCGCGCCGATCGCGCGGATCGCGACCCGAGCCGCGCGGCGGGTCATCCACGTTGTTCGAGGGTACGAAGCGGAACAGTTCGCGGATCTGCTGCAGGCAGGCGAGCTCGGAGTCACACGCAAAGTGCGCGACACCGCTGGTACCGGCATGCGTGTCGGCGCCGCCAAGCTCCTCCATCGTGACGTCTTCGTGCGTGACCGTTTTCACGACATTCGGTCCGGTCACGAACATGTAGCTCGTGCCGCGCACCATGTAGATGAAGTCGGTGATCGCCGGCGAGTACACGGCACCGCCGGCGCATGGCCCGAGAATCGCCGAGATCTGCGGTACCACACCCGAGGCCATGGTGTTGCGCAGGAAGATGTCGGCGTAGCCACCGAGCGATACGACGCCTTCCTGAATGCGCGCGCCCCCCGAGTCGTTCAGGCCGATCACCGGCGCGCCGTTGCGCACCGCCAGATCCATGACCTTGCAGATCTTGGCGGCGTGCGCCTCGGACAGCGACCCACCGAACACGGTGAAGTCCTGTGAGAAGACGTACACGATTCGTCCTTCGATCCGACCGTGTCCGGCAACGACACCGTCACCGTAAATCGGCGTTTCGCCATCGGCGAGCGAGCGGGAGGTGACGAATCGGTCGATCTCGACGAACGAGCTTTCGTCGAGGAGGGCATCGAGACGCTCGCGGGCAGACAATTTGCCCTTGGCGTGTTGAGCGGCGAGGCGATCGGCGCCGCCTCCCTGTTCGGAGGCATCGCGGGCGCTGGCCAACCGCTCGAGCTTCTGGCGCATGGTCGAGGACTGTGACATGGAGCGGGAAGCTAGCGCGCCTGCCCAGAAAAACGAGGAGCCGACCCCTACACGGGATCGGCGCCTCGCCTCTCAGGGATAGAACGTTACGGCTTGTAGATGATCGGAAGCACGACCTTGGTCTTCACGGCAGCCCCGTTCAACTTGCCCGGCGAGAAGTCGAGTTTCGCCACCACCTTCCTGGCCGCTTCGCCCAAGGCGGTCTGCGTCGCGTCAACCACTTCGACGCTGCCCGGTTCGACCTTACCCTTGCTGTCCACGATGAACTGGAGCTCGACCATGCCGCCGACGCCACGGCTCTTGAGGTCGGCGGGGTAGGAATCTGAAATCAGGCGGGCCGCCTGAATGGTGGAGGACAGCTTGGGCGGATTCGTGACTTCAGAAATCGGGTACACCTTGTCGTCCTGAGCCGCGGCTGGACGGGCGAACGGACCAGCGAGCAGGAGAGTCGCAAGTGCGGGGAACAGGGAACGGCGAAGGGTCAGTGACATGGAGTCAATGCTCGGAAGCGAGAGGAGCGGCAATCGGAAGCCATCGACCGCGGCATCGGGGTGATGAGCCAATGCCTCGGTGCCGCGCAGACGGCGCGGCCCGAATCAGCACCCTCGTTCTATCGGTCCCTACGCGAACGGACTGAAGCGTTCCTCACTATACCTGCCGGGTCCGTCACACTCTCGGCACTCGCGCGGCGGACGGGTTGCAGGATATGCTTCCGTGTAGTGTTTCGTGGGCGCTCCAATGTGACGGGCTTCACCTTCGCGCCGTCCTTGCACACTATATCCTGTGTGATGACTTGCCGAGTCGTGCAGCTGAGGCTGCTGGAACACGGTTTGCATTGATGCGGTGCCATTGAAGCCTTCCCTTGACGACGCTCCCATACCCGCCATGTCCGACCTCCTCGATCTCCACGATGATCCGTCTGCCCGCCGCGTCCTGTACCTCGGCGCGATCCTTCTGGTCGTCGTGCCCTTCCTGCAAGCGGGTTCGCAGCTGTGGCCGCTCCAGCTGAGCAACATCCAATGGCGCTTCGGCGCGGCGAACGCGCTCTCGAGTGTGTTGCTGCTCCCGTACCTAGGGCTGTCGCTGTTGGTCCTCATGTCGCGTGCACTCGACGGCCCCGGACTGGCCCGAACGGTGGGGGTGATCTCGGCGCTGTTTGCGCTTGTCCTGCTGGGATCGTTGGCACTCTTCGCCTTGGACGCGCTACAGCTGAAAAAAATCGTGAACTCGGCCATGATGAACGCTTTCAACACGACCGCGCTGCGCGTGGGACTGGTGACCACGCTGTTTTTGGTGGCCTTCGCGTTGATGGCAGTCGCCTGCTTCAAGACGCCGCGGGGCAGCAAGGCCGCTCCGGCCAAGAAGGGCGAGAAGCAGGCCGAAGAGGGACTCGGCTTGATCGTAGGCCGGTAAGCGATCGCGAATGGCTTACGGCGGGGCGCGACTCGCGCCTCGCTGCCCGTTAGCGGCCCCCCGTGCACATGCGCGGGGGCATTGTGTTTGGTGGTGCCGAGAAGCCGCTCGCGGCTGCGTGTTACAACGCTGGCACCCAGTGCCGTCGGTCGGCCAGCGCGCTCATGGGTGGTTTGCCGATGTGTCTGCTACTTTTCACGGATACCGTTGAATGTGGAGCGCGCGGCCGACTGCTGCAAAGTGTTGCCCCTATGCCACACGCCGACGCAACACCACCTGCGAACTGATCCGCAAAAGTAGGACAAATTGACCACTTAAAGGAAGAGTTTCCCAGTTTCGGCATAAAACGCGACTAAAATCACTGACACGAAGGGTGCTCAGCTATATGTAGGAAGCATTTCCCGTCCTCTCTTATCCGCGCGCCGCGCAAGATCACTATGAAGAAGTTCACGATGGCAGTCGGCGCGGCGATCGCGCTGGCGAGTGTTACGGCTCGGGCACAGGCGCAGACTGTGTCGTCATTGACGGGCACAACGTCGTCCGTGTCTGGCATCGACGAGTCGATCTTTGGCCGGGACATGGGTGGCATGCGGGTCACTGCGACTTTTGGTGATTTTGTGCTGACGCGCACGTGGGCGGTCTTTGACGCCAATAATTGGGGCGTAACCTTTGATAAGTTCGGTTCTCTTCAGCTTGGTACGAACACAAACACCTACAGCGGACAGCCCCCCGCGGCTAGCCAGCCCGGCCCTTGGAAGCTTCTCATCTCAACCAAGGCAGATATCGACCTTCTCGTGTTTGAGGGCGGAGCGGCGTATGGCGGTGTACTGTTCGACCGCAAGTGCAGCAACCAAAAGGCGAGCACGAGCAACTGCACGGCATTCGGTGTCGGAACTACTGGAAGTAGCCTCGGCGAGGACGCCGATTTTACCGGGAACAGCTATACCCGGGACTTCAACAAGACGACGGTTACGTACACCAACGCCGTTGGCCTTGGTATTGCTAATCCTGTCGGAGACCTTTTCACAAAGGTGACGATGGATTTCACCGATTATAAGGGTGGTCCCGACTATAAGCAGAGCCCGATCGAATTCTTCATGGATACGGACAAGGGTAGTTTTTCCACCGTCCCCGAGCCGTCCACCTACGCCCTCATGGGCGCCGGCCTCCTCGGTATCTTCGGCTTCGCCCGTCGTCGGAACCGTACCGCGTAATCACTGCACGCTGCTCGATGTCAGACCAGAAGGCCCCGCCGAAACGCGGGGCCTTCTGCGTTCATGAACCCTGCGTCGCGAAACACGACGCTCGAGCTAAAAACGAAGGCCCCGGCATCACTGCCGGGGCCTTTGTCATTCTGCTCACTACACCAGACTTACAGCCCGATCTCGTCTTCCGAGCTGTGCACCTTGCTCGGCTCGGCCGGCTTGGGCGGCTGCTCTTCCGGGACCGACGTCACGGCGAGTACGATACGGCGGTGGATCGGATCCACCTCCAACACGCGCATCACCAGGTTCATCGTTTCCCACGCGAAGTCGGCCGGGTTCGTGACCGTGCCTTCGGGGTTGAGCTGGCTCACCGGCACGAAGCCTTCGATGTCGTTGCCGAGATCGACGACCACGCCCTTGTCCATCAGACGGACAACCTTGCCCGGAAGCTCGGTGCCGACCGGGTACGTCTCACCGATGCGAAGCCACGGATCTTCCTCGGCCTGCTTCAGGCCAAGCGAAATGCGCTTGTTTTCGCTGTCGATGTTGAGGATGACCACGTCCACCGCGTCGCCCTTTTTCACGACTTCCGACGGATGCTGGACGCGCTTGGTCCAGGACATATCGGAGATGTGAATGAGGCCGTCGATGCCCGGCTCGATTTCCACGAACGCGCCGAAGCTGGTGAGGTTGCGGACCTTACCGTTGATACGTGTGCCGACCGGGTACTTGAGCGGCAGGATCACCCACGGATCCTGCTCGGTCTGCTTCATACCCAGCGAAATCTTCTCTTCGGTCTCATCGACCTTGAGCACCACCGCCTCGATCGCTTCGCCGATCGACACGATCTTCGACGGGTGGCGTACGTTGCGCGTCCAGCTCATTTCGGAGATGTGGACGAGGCCTTCGATGCCCGGCTCGAGCTCGATGAACGCGCCGTAGTTCGTGATCGACACGACCTTTCCGTTCACGCGAGTGCCGACCGGGTACTTGGCCGCCACATCCTTCCACGGGTAGCTCTGGAGCTGCTTGAGGCCGAGCGAGATGCGCTCGCGCTCCCAATCGATATCGAGGACCTTGATCTCGAGTTCCATGCCGATCTGGACCATCTCGCTCGGATGCGAGATACGGCCCCACGACATGTCCGTGATGTGCAGCAGGCCGTCCACTCCACCAAGATCGATGAATGCACCGAAGTCCGTGATGTTCTTGACGACGCCCTTCCGCACCTGATCCTTCGAGAGCTCCTTCATGAGCTTCTCGCGCTTGCCGGCGCGTTCCTGCTCGAGGATCACACGACGCGACACTACGATGTTGCGGCGACGCTTGTTGAGCTTGATGATCTTGAACTCGTACTTGTGTCCGAGCAGCTCATCGATGTTCGGCACACGACGAAGCGCAATCTGTGAACCCGGCAGGAACGCATCGACGCCCATGAGGTCGACGACAACGCCGCCCTTGATCTTCTTGACGAGCGTGCCTTCGACGGGCATGTCGCTCTCGTAGGCCACGCGGATGCGCTCCCACACGCGCATGAAGTCGGCCTTCTTCTTGGACAGGACGACAGAACCTTCCTGGTCCTCGAGGTGCTCGAGGAGCACTTCGACTTCATCGCCGACCTTGAGGTCGGGCATGTCCTTGAACTCTTCGAGCGGGATCGTCCCTTCGGACTTGAAGCCGATATCCAGGACGACCAGGTTCTCGCGAATCTCGAGGACGGTCGCCTTGACGATCTCACCTTCTTCGATCGAGGCGAGCGTGCCGTTGTACAACTCCAGCATGCGCTCGTATTCGTCGGACGAGAACTCATCTTCTTCGTAGAGTTCCGGGCGACGATTCGCGAGCGGGCGAAGCTGGCTCTTCTGCAGGTCGCGCTTTTCGCGCGGCGTGAGCTTATTATGCGCCGGCTCCGCGTCGAGCTCGTCCATGTCCGCATTGTGCGCGGCGTCCAGCTCGGCGGCGAGCTCAGGGCTCAGTTCAGTGCTCATACTTGTGGGTATCTCCGATTCGCGGAACTGCACTCGCCGCGCCGAGATGAGGGTGGAACGGATTCACAGCAGGAACCCCGAAACGTAGAGCGCTCAAGTCCCTGCGGCAATGGGTGCGCCGGTCCGCTCCACCCTAAGCCAGGGCCTGAAGCCCGCGCAGCCGATCCCGGGTGGCCTTGGCGAGCGCCACAATCCGCTCCACCTGCTCTTCCTGCGTCACCGTCGTCGTGTCGATGGTGATAGCATCCCTCGCCGGGGCGCTCTGGGCCGCGTCGAGGGCGTCCCGTGCCACCAGCGCCTCCGTCTCCTCGGCGATCTCGGTGTCGTTCGGACGACGTTCCAGCCGCTGAATCAGCCGGCGCCGCGCCCGCTCCCAGGGATCAGCCACCAGAAACACCTTGAGCGCTGCTGAGGGGAACACGGCCGTCCCGATATCACGGCCGTCAACGACGACATCGGTGGCCGCCCCAGCTGCCCTCACCTGGTCGTTGACCCAGTGTCGTACCGCCGCCATCTGGGCCACCCGCGACACTTGACGGGTGACGGGTGCATCGCGCATGGCCTCGTCCTGCACGCTGCCGTCCACGAGCGGCAGCACCGATCGCTCAGTGAGGCGCCAGGTAATCCGGGGGGCCTGCGCCAACACCCCAGCCGGCGACCACTGCTCGGGCGGCACACCGGTACCGATCGCCAACAGCGTCATCGCGCGATAGAACGCGCCGGAATCCACGTGATGCACGTTCAGGAGCTGGGCGACCCACTGGGCCGTTGAGCTTTTACCGGACGCTGCGGGTCCATCGATCGCAATCACGAGCGGCTTCCGCGCGCTCGCGTTGAGCGTTGTGGTCTCGGCCCGTTCAGACGTCGGCCCCATCGCCTGCGCCAGATCACGCCAGAACGTCGGATACGACACCGACACGCAACCCGGATCATCGATCGCGATGCGATTCCCCGGTAGCGCGCCGAGGATGCCGAACGCCATCGCCAATCGATGATCGCCATGCGTGACAACGTGTCCCGAGAGCGCGGCCTGCGACCCGACAATGCGCATACCGTCAGGAAGCTCCTCGACCTCGACGCCAAGCCGTCGCAGATTCTCGACCACGGCGCGTATACGATCGCTTTCCTTCACGCGTAGTTCACCGGCGTCGGAGATGCGCGTTTCACCGACCGCACGCGCCGCGACGCACGCGATCATCGGCAGCTCATCGATGCACCGCGGAATTTCCGCGCCGCCAATGGATGTGGCATGCAGGGATGCCGGGAAAACCACGAGCGTACCGATCGCTTCGCCACCGATGGTGCGCGAATCCTCGATCTCAATGCGCGCGCCCATTCGACGCAGCACGTCGAAGGCACCGGTGCGTGTGGGATTCAGACACACATTCTCGAGGCGCAGTTCACCCTCGTCAGCCAGCGCGGCGAGCGCGACGAAGAAGGTCGCTGACGACGGATCGGACGGCACGACGACATCAACCGCGGTGAGAACCTGCGCTGGCGGCAGGACCACGCCCTCGTCGGAGACGGTGAGTTGGACGCCACGCGCCGTGAGCATGCGTTCGGTGTGATCGCGCGACCGCTGGGGCTCGAGTACCGTGACACCCGCACCCGACGCGAGTCCGGCAAGCATCAAGGCGCCCTTGACCTGCGCACTGGCATGCGTGTTCACATACGTAATCGCCGACAGCGGCATGCCATGCACGCGCATCGGCAATCCATCGTGCCCATCAGCGCCTTCGAAGTCGATGCGCGCACCCATCTCCGCAAGCGGCGCCGCGATACGACGCATCGGCCGCCGGCTGAGACTGGCGTCACCCTCGAAGCGGGCCGCGCGACCGGCGAGTCCGGCCACAAGACCAGCGATCAATCGCGTGGTCGTTCCACTGTTGCCGCAATCAAGCGCCGACTCCGGCGCGTGCAACGACGCGATCCCGCGTCCATGCACCACGAAGTCGGCACTCAACGCGGGAATATCCGCACCCATCGCGCGCAACGCGCCGGCGGTCGCATGCACATCGGCCGACGCGAGAATATCGCGAATGCGCGTTGGTCCGCTGGCCATGGCTGCAAAGATCAACGCGCGATGGCTGATCGACTTGTCACCGGGAGCGCGGACAGCACCGCGCACCACCAGTGGCGAGTGCGTGGTACTCACCGCAACCACGCCTCGAGCGCGGTCGCGGCATCGGTCTTGTCATCCCGGTACTTCACGATCACCGGTGTCTGCAGGGACAGCCCTTGGGCTTCGCCGAAGGCCGAGGTCACGCGCCGTGCGCCCGGCACGACGACCGCACCTTCGGGGATGATCAATGGCTGGTCTGCCGTGGCACGATGCACCGTCTCCTTCACGAGGTCGTACACCGGCGTGCCACGGGTGAGAATCACGCCGGCCCCCAGCACCGCTTTGGCACGTACGACCGTCCCCTCGTACACGCCGCAGTTGCCACCGACGATGACATCGTCTTCGATGATGACCGGTGACGCGTTGATCGGTTCCAATACACCGCCGATCTGCGCGGCAGCGCTGAGATGCACGCGCTCGCCGATCTGCGCGCAGGAGCCGACGAGCGCGTGCGAGTCGACCATCGTGCCGCGACCGACATAGGCGCCGACGTTGATGTACATCGGTGGCATGCACACGACGTTCGGTGCGAGGTAGGCACCGCGCCGTACGGTGGACCCACCGGGTACGATGCGCACTTGATTCTCCACGCGGAATTCGCGCGTGGGATACGTGTGCTTGTCGAGAAAATGAAACGGCGCATGCCCCGGCATTTCGACCACACGCCCGATGCGAAAACCCAACAGGATGGCGCGCTTCACCCACGGCACGGCGTGCCACATGCCATCGGCATCACGACGGGCCGCGCGAATCTCCCCGCGCTCGAGCAACGCCAGCGCATGATCGAACAGATGCTGCGCGTCGGTCGGCAGCGCTACGCCTCCATCGAGCAGGAGCGGATCGTTGAAGCGCGTTTCGAGGTCGGTCAGCGAGAAGGCCATGAGAGCAGCATCGTAGGGAAGTGGGAAACGACAAGCGTGACGTTACGACGCGAGCGCGCCGGCCTGTACCAGCGCCGTGCGCACCAGCGGATGGTGCGCCGCGAGCAGCGGGACCAGGGGGAGCCGCAGCTGATCGCGCATTCGACCCATCATCGCAAGCATCGCCTTGGCCGGAATCGGATTCGACTCGATGAACGCGGCATGTACCACCGGTGCAACACGAGCCTCGATGCGCCGAACCTCGGCCAGATCACCACGCGCCATGGCGTTGCAAAGCGCCGACATCAAGGCGGGCACGACATTGGAAATCACCGAGATGACCCCGTCGCCGCCGTGTGCCATGACACTGACGGTGAAACCGTCGTCACCGGAGAGGACCGCGAAGTGCTCCGGGCGCTCGCGAATGATCTGCGTGATCTGCGCCAGGTTGCCCGATGCTTCCTTGACCGCCACGAAACGCGGGTCGGCCGCCAGCTCCAGACAACTGCGCGCCTCGAGATTGATCGCAGTGCGGCCGGGAACGTTGTAGATCACGATCGGCAGATCGCAGGCGTCGGCGATGGCGCGGAAGTGCGCAATCATCGCGCGCTGAGGCGGCTTGTTGTACATCGGCGTGACATGCAGCAAATGCGTGGCGCCGATCGCCTTCATGTCGCGCGACGTCGCGATGGCGCGCAGTGTGTCGTTCGAGCCGGCTCCCGCGATCACCGGCACGCGCCCGTCCACTTGCTCGACGGTGATCTCCACGACGCGGCGATGCTCCGCCGTCGTGAGCGTGACGGCTTCACCGGTCGATCCACACGGAATGACCATGTGCACGCCTTCGCCGATCTGCCACTCCACGAACGCCCGGAGCGCGACTTCGTCGATCGAACCATCCGCCATGAACGGCGTGACGAGTGCAGTACCACACCCGAAGAGTCGCTGCGCCATCGTCGTTTCGGGCTGAGTGGTCAGGAACTCGCCTGGCTCGATGCCAGGACGTCACGCATCGTGTACACCCCGGGCGCGGGCGCGCCGGCGAGCCAGCGGGCCGCCGTCAGTGCGCCGTCGGCGAACACCCGCCGGTCGCGCGCTTCGTGCACCAGTCGGATCTGCTCGAAAGGCGCGTCGAAAATGATCTCGTGGGTACCCGGCACCGAACCGGTACGCACGCTCGTGATCGGCACGACGCGCCCGAGACCGTCCTGCAACCGCTCCGCGATCGCGATGCCGGTGCCAGACGGCGCATCGAGCTTCCCGATGTGGTGTGTCTCGACCACGTGCGCGTCGAAGCCGGCCACCTGGCGCGCGCGGCGCGCGGCGTCTTCGGCTATCGCGAGAAACAGCTGGACGCCGATGCTGAAGTTCGGCGACCAGAGCGCGGCGCACTGCGCACGGTGCGCCGCCGCTTCGATGTCGGGGAGATGTGTCGACCACCCGGTGGTTCCGATGACCACCGGACAGCCTAAGCCAAGGAGCGCGATAGCGTTGGCCACCGATGCCTCCGGTGTCGTGAACTCGATCGCTACTTGCGCCCCGTTCAGATCGGCGGCGGCAACACCGCTCGACATCTCAGCCGCATCAAAACGGGCGACCACTTCGCAGCCCCGCTCGGGGGCCAGCGCGTCAAGCGCGCGACCCATACGCCCCATGCCGATCAGCGCGACCCGTACCGCGGACCCGCGTAGCGGGGACTCGCGTAGCAGCGCGCCGCTCACGAGGCCTGCTCGAAAAACGCCGCGTGTAACCGCTGCATCGCTGGCTCGACCTGCTCATCGTCGATCACGAGCGTAAAGTTGATACCGGTGGCGCTCAGCGACGCCATGTAGACGGGAATTGGTCCGAGCGCGATGAACGCATCGGCAATAGCGCGGCTGCCGTCGGCGATACCCGCACCGACGATCGCCACGATTCCGCTTCGCCGCTCCACGGCGACGTCGCCGAACGCGGCCAGATCCTGCAGGATCGCGCCAAGGTTGGTGGCATCGTCGAGCGTGACCGACACCGAGACTTCCGATGTCGTCACGACGTCGACTGATGTGCGATGCGTCTCGAACACTTCGAAGACCCGGCGCAGAAAGCCGGGCGCCAGCAGCATGCGTGAGGACCGCAGCTTCACGAGCGTCGTGCTGCGCTTGCCGGCGATCGCGCGCACGGGAAGTCGCGGCGCATCGAACGCGATCATCGTCCCCTTCCCGTCGGGCTTGCGCGAGTTGAACACGAACACGGGGATGCCACGTTGCACAGCGGGCGCGATCGTGGCAGGGTGCAGCACCTTCGCACCGAACGCGGCGAGCTCCGCCGCTTCATCGAAGCTGATGCGCTCGATGAGCTGCGCGCTCGGAATCACGCGGGGATCGGCGGTCAGCATACCATCCACGTCGGTCCAGATTTCGATCGCGGTCGCTTCGATCGCCGCTCCGATCAGTGAAGCCGAATAGTCGGATCCCCCGCGGCCGAGTGTCGTCGTGACGCGTCCGGGCGCCGATCCGACAAAGCCACCCATCACGGGAATCTTTCCTTGCTGCAAAAGAGGCAGCAGGTACTCCTGCGACGCAAGCGCGATGGCGTCGATATCGGGTTCTGCGCGCGTGAAAAAATCGTTCGTCTTCATCACATCGCGCGCATCGACCCACACGGCTGGATAGCCACGATGCCGAAAGGCGGCGGCCACGATCTGCGACGAGAGCAACTCGCCGAGTGCGGCGACGGTATCGAGCGAGCGAGGCGTGAGATAGCCAAGCGTTCGGAACGCTTCCGCGAGATGGGCCAGCTCATCGAAGCTGGCACTGATCTCCAATGCCAGCTCTGCCGCTTCCGGCGCCGCGCCGAGCAGCGCCTGCACCTCACGCAGGTGTCGATCGCGAAGTTGCTCCACCAGCTGCAACGCGCCGAGGAGTTCGCCGGCGGCGGACTTGTGGGCGACATCGAGCAACACGTTCGTCACGCCACCGAGCGCCGAGACAACGACCACGGGCGCACTGACCTGCTTGCCGACGATCACATCGACGACACGGTTGATCGCGGTGGCATCCGCCACCGACGTACCGCCGAACTTGCAAACGATCACGAGGCGACCAACCCGTCGAGCTGCCCGGTGGCCACCAGCAGCTCGGCGTTGAGAATCGAACCGCCTGCGGCGCCACGCACGACGTTGTGCGCCATCGCGACCAGCCGCAAGTCGAAGAGATTGTCGGCGCGCACGCGGCCGATGGTCACGGCCATGCCGTTCCCGGCGTTCACGTCGCGACGCGCCTGCGGCCGATCCGGCTCATCGCGCACGATGAGCACCGGCACCGGTGCCGACGGCAGTCCCTGCACCACCGCGAACCCCTTCCAGCCGCGCAACGTGTCCAGTGCCTGCTCGGTCGTGGGCGCACGCTCGAACGCCACGGACAGGCACACGGTGTGACCGTGCTCGACGGCGACGCGATTGGCGTGCGCGCTCGTTACGATCGACGCGTCGATGATCGTCTCACCGTTGTACGTACCGAGCAACTTTACCAGCTCGGCTTCGATCTTGGGTTCTTCATCACCGATGAATGGAATGACGTTGCCGAGGATATCGAGTGACGGCACGCCCGGATAGCCCGCACCTGACACGGCTTGCATCGTCGTCACGAACACCTTCGTGACGCCGAACGCCTGATGCAACGGTGCCAGCGCCATCGCGACGACGGTGACGGCGCAGTTCGCATTCGTCACGATCCCGCCGGGCCATCCGCGGTTGATCCGCTGCTGCGCGAGTAACGCCAGATGATCTCCGTTCACTTCCGGAATCACCAGCGGTACGTCGGACTCCATCCGGTAATTCTTCGCGTTGCTCAGCACCATCCGTCCCGCAACAGCGAACGCGGCTTCCACGTCGCCGGCGACCGCCGAGTCGAGAGCGGAGAAGACGATCGGCGCCGTCACCTGCTCCGGCGTGCACGATTTCACCTGGAGTGCGGCGACGGCCGGCGGCAAGGTACCTTCGAGCCAACGGGCCGCGGACGCGTACGATTTGCCGGCGCTGCGCTCAGAGGCCGCGACTTCGATGAGATCGAACCAGGGATGGCCGTCGAGAAGGCGGATGAACGCCTGGCCGACGGCACCGGTCGCACCGAGAACGGCGACCGGCCAACGTGTCACGGGCGTATTCATGCGAGCAGGGTGCGGACGATACGTTCGTAAGCGCCGACCGACGCTTCGAGTTCCACCACATCGATGTATTCGATGGGCGTATGGGCCACGTGAATCGAACCGGGCCCGAAGAGCAGCGGCGTCCCCCAGCGATCGAGCAGCGGGATGTCGCTGGTGTAGGCAACGGGCATCACCTCGAAGCCGTCGAGCACGTGAAAATACTGGGCGGGAATGTGCGAACCCCATATCAACTCGGCGCGCGTTCCAGCCCACTCCGTGAACGCCTGCTTCACGGGTGCGATATCGCCGACGAGGCGAATCATGATCTCGGCTTCCGCCAGTCCGGGAACGACGTTGGCCTCGGTGCCGGCACGCAGCACACCGATGTTGTACGTGGTGTCGCCAAGAATGGGATCGACCGGGAGCACCAAAGCGCGCAGTTGCGGCAAGATGTCGAGCAGCGGCTCGAGCGCGCTGCTGCCCAGATGGGCATACGCGGAATGCGCCTCGCGTCCACGCACCCGCACGATGACGCGCTGCGCGCCTTTGCATCCTGACGCGAGTTTGCTCTCGGTGGGTTCGCCGTTCACGAGGAACTTGCTGGTGGCCGGCAACCGGTTCGCGGCGCGCGCGCCCGGCGAGCCCTTCTCTTCACCCACCACGAAGAGCAAGTCGACCCGTTCCTCGCCGGCATCGGCCAGTCGCTGCGCGGCGATCATCATCGCCGCCGCGATGCCTTTCGCGTCGGACGACCCGCGGCCGTACAGCCGATTGCCTTCGAGACGAGGCGGCACATAAGGCGGCACGGTGTCGAGGTGTGTGGAGAGCGTCACGCCGAAACCGCGACGGGTAGCCCAGACGTTCGAGCGACCCGGCTCGACTTCCTGGAGTGATACATTCCAGCCGTGCGTGACAAGCCAGCGCGCGACGAGATCCACCGCGTCCCGTTCGCGGCCGGTGGTGGATTCGACGGACAGTAATTCGGTGGCGAGCGTCACGACGTCAGACATGGCAGAAACATACAATCGCCGCCGCTCGACTCCTACGGCATGAAGTCCGCGATCGTCTTCGAGAGCGTGCTGTCGTCCATGGTGTCGTCCCACCCGGGCGCGACCAGCGCGATCACCCGTTCCGCGCCCGAGTTGCACTCGATGGCCACGATGTCGGCAGACAGCAACGCGGCCGCTTCGCGCTGATCGACCGGCACTTCCGGCAGTTCGAGGCAAATCCATGTGGTCCCGCGCGGGTCGCGCACTGTTCGCATCTAGGCTCCAGGCCATTGGGGGTACTCGGTGTACGAAACACGCTCGTACAAACAACTACACACGGTGTGGGGCAGCAGCGACGACGGCGTACCCGGAGCGGGACTCGAACCCGCACGCTCT
>NZ_JBDNFF010000230.1:0-42227 GCF_041689975.1 Gemmatimonas sp. | reverse complement strand
GCGGAGCTCGATCAGTTGCGACACGAGATTTCCTCGTACTCCACCGAGCTCGCCGCCAAGCCGTATTGCGTGGTGTTCACGAAGCTCGATCTGCTCGGCGAGCACTACGTGCCGGATATCGAAGCACCGAGCGCCTTCGGCCTGTACGCCATCAGCGCGGCCGGACGCATGGGACTCGACGTAGTGCTTGACGCGTGGTGGCGTGAGCTGCTCAAGATGCGTGTGGAAGCTGAAAAGCCGGCACGCGATGCGCAGTTCCTTCCCTGACCACTCGGCGGCCCCGTTGGCGACGATGTCGACGGAGGCCGCGCAGCAACTCCGGGCGCGGCGTGAAGTGATTGCCTTGCGTCAGGTCAGCGGGCTCGGTGACGTCGGCGTGGCCCGACTGCTGTCACGGCATGGCAACGTCACACGGGCGCTGCATTCGGTGGAAACTACACGGCGCGACGAGGCACTGCGCGAGGCCGACCGTATTTTGGCGGAGCTACTGCGCATCGGCGGTGAAGCGCTGCCGGTCGGGAGCGCCCGTTACCCCGCACGACTGCTCGAGCTCTCCGATGCGCCACCGGTCATCTACGCCCTCGGGACGTTGGCCAGTGCGCATCCGCCGGCCGTCGCGATCGTCGGCACGCGCGCCGCGTCGGCCTACGGACTGCGCGTTGCTCGTGCGATTGCGACTGCCTGCGCTCGTGCGGGCGTCGCGATCATAAGCGGACTGGCACGTGGTATCGACGGCGCCGCTCATGACGCAGCGCTGGCCGCCGGTGGACGCACCGTCGCGGTGCTCGGCACGGGTCTCGATGTGCACTACCCACGCGCGCATCGCGCCCTGCAGGAACGCATCGCCCGCGACGGGCTGCTGCTTACGGAGCAGAAGCCGGGTGACTCGGGGCACGGCGGGACGTTCCCCCGTCGCAATCGGATCATCGCTGCGCTGGCCGATCTCACGGTGGTGGTCGAGGCCGGGAAGGGCAGCGGAGCCCTAATCACCGCCGACCATGCCCTTGAGTTGAACCGGATGGTGGCCTGCGTACCGAACGGCATCGATCAGGTCTCGTCGATGGGCAGCAACGCGCTTCTCAAGATGCACGCCGAACCGATTCTGGCAGTCGACGATGTGCTCGCCCTGCTGCGCGTCGAGCGGTCCACGTCGACCCATGTTTCCCTCGACGGCGATGCCGCGCGGTGCTGGGATGCTCTGCAGCGCGGTGCTCGTGACATCGATGAGATCGCTGCGGCCGCCCAGCTGCTTCCGCGTGAAGCGGCCGCGGTCTTGAGCGCACTCGAAATCGACGGGCTCGTGTACTTCGGCCCGTCCGGGCAAGTGCATCCGTCGATCAGTGTGTCGTGAGCGCACCGATTACCGCTCAGGTGGGGTATCGTCACCTCTACCTGCATGTGCCGTTCTGTGCGCGGCGCTGCAGTTACTGCGATTTTTCCATCGCGGTGCGCAAGCAGGTACCGTGGCGTGCGTTCGCTGATGCGGTGGATGCGGAACTTCGCCTGCGTGGTGCGTCGCAGTCGTGCGGGGCGCTGTCCACGCTATATCTCGGCGGCGGCACGCCGTCGAGGTTGGGCGGCGAGGGCGTCGAACGCCTCTTCGAACAGCTGCACCGGCATGTTCGACTGGATGCGCACGCCGAGGTTACGCTCGAGGCGAACCCTGAAGACGTTTCGGCGGAAGCCGTTGCGGCGTGGCGTCGGGCCGGAGTGAATCGCGTGAGTCTCGGAGTACAGAGTTTCGACGATCGCGTGCTTTCCTGGATGCATCGCGTGCACGATGCGGATGCCGCTGTGCGCGCCGTCGAGACCCTTCGCGCCGGCGGCATCGACTCGATGTCGCTCGACCTGATCTTCGCCGCGCCGGCGACACTCGAGCGCGACTGGAGCGAAGACATTTCGCGTCTCCTGGCACTCGCCCCCGACCATATCTCCTTGTACGGACTCACGATCGAACCGCACACGCCGCTCGGACGCTGGCAGGAGCGAGGCGAAGTCGAGGAAGCGCCTGAGGAACTCTACGAACGCCAGTTTCTCGAGTCGCACGAGCGGTTGCGGGCTGCCGGCTTCGAGCACTACGAGGTGTCGAATTTCGCGATGCCCGGACGTCGGGCCCGACACAACAGCGCCTACTGGCAGAACGTGGCATATCTGGGCATCGGACCGTCGGCACACGGCTTCGACGGCTCGGAGCGGCGCTGGAATCACTCGGCCTTAGCCGCGTGGGAATCGGCGTTGACCGCTGGCCTCGATCCCGTTGACGGCTCGGAAACGCTTACCGGGCAGAACCGTGAGGCGGAAATGGTGTACCTTGGATTGCGCACGATCGACGGACTGGAGCTTCGAGAGGGTGAGGAAGCTCGCGTCGCCACGTGGCGTCGGCAGGGGTGGATCGAGTCTGCTCATGAGACCGCCGGATCGCGTATCCGGTGCACCGCCTCCGGGTGGCTTCGGCTCGATGCCTTGGCCGCCGACTTGACAGCACTCCGAAGTCGTTCGTAGCATTACACTTATGGCGATTAGTGGGGAGCTCTCCGAGCGGGAGCGAAAGGTCCTGGAAGCAGTGATCCACAGTTACGTGGCAACGGCAGAGCCTGCGGGCTCTCGCACGTTGTCTCGGCGCTTTGGCTTGGGAATCTCTCCCGCCACTATCCGCAATACGATGAGCGATCTGGAAGAGAAGGGATTTCTCTTCCATCCGCATACGTCGGCCGGGCGCGTCCCCACCGACAAAGCCTATCGGGTCTATGTCGATTCGCTCATGCGTGTCGAGACGATACCCGGAGAGGCGCAACGACGATTACACGCCGACATCTCGGCTGGCGGGTCGGCCATTGAGGCGATCCTCCGTCGTGCCGCGCAGTCGCTGGGAATCCTGACGCAAGAACTCGGTGTAGCCCTTGGCCCTCGATTTGAGCGGGCAACGCTGCGTCAGCTCGAGCTGGTCCGCATCGCGTCGGAGCGCCTGTTGATGGTGCTCACCCTGCACGGTGGGGCGGTGCGCACGGTGTTCGTGGAGGTGCCGGGTGTCATCGCGGACGAGGCGCTCATCGAAGTCACGATCGTGCTCAACGAGCGCTTGTCCGGCCTCACGCTCGAGCAGGTCCGCACGACGCTCGCCTCGCGGTTGCGCGATGTGCACCTCAAGCCGGAAACGGCCGAGCTGCTGCACATTTTCGTGCAGGAGGGTGAGCAAGTGTTCGGACGTGTCTCGGATCCGCTGGAGACCGTGGTGCTCGGGCAGCCGTCGTTGCTGGCGGATCAGCCGGAGTTCGCTAGTGGCGAGCGCCTGCGCCAGTTGATCGAGCTCACGGAAACACGTCAGCAACTTGCTTCGTTGCTCGAAGCGAAGCCTGGAGCGAACGGGATTTCGATCACGATCGGCAACGAGCACGGCGACCCTCGTCTCGAACCGTTTACGGTGGTGACGGCGGAGTACCAGGCGGGTTCACTGAGCGGTGTGATCGGCGTGATCGGACCCACCCGCATGCCGTACGACAAAGTGATCGCCCTGGTCGGTCACACGTCCCGACTGGTGTCCGATTTGCTCTGCTGACGGCCCTCCCCTCGCTTCAGGCGGGCGGAGCAGTCGATATTTCCTAGGAGCTTTTTCGGCTCGACTTTGACTTCACCGACGGGCGTCCGGTTTCCGGCACCCGTCGTTCGACTGCGCCGCTCTGTGGCGGCGCGTTTTTCCGGGTTTTGACATGGCCGATTTTTACGCGGTACTTGAAGTGCCGCGCGACGCATCCGATGACGACATCAAGAAGGCGTATCGGCGCCTGGCGATGCGGTGGCATCCTGACCGCAATGCGGGCGCAAAGGAGGCCGAGGAGAAATTCAAGACGATCACCGAAGCGTACGACGTGCTGCGTGACCCGCAGAAGCGCGCCGCGTTCGATCGGTACGGCGAGGCGGGACTCCGTGGTGCGCAGCAACAGCAGTATGAGCACGTCGACCTGTCGGAGGCGCTGAACATCTTCATGCGCGACTTCGGCGGCTTCGGCGACATGTTCGGTGGCCAGGGCGGCGGTCGTCGGAACGGCGCGCGCGTGGGCGCCGACGTGAAGCTGCCGTTGCCGCTTACGCTCACCGAAGTCGCGACGGGCGTGGAGAAGTCGGTGGTGCTCAAGGTGCTCGAGGCCTGCGACAAGTGTGAAGGGTCTGGCGCCGAGCCGGGTACCAAGCCGCAGACGTGCAACACCTGTGGCGGCGGCGGCGAAGTGCGCCGCGCCCAACGGTCATTCTTCGGCCAGTTCGTATCGGTCGCACCGTGTCCGACGTGCGCCGGTGAGGGTGTGGTGGTTTCGTCGCCGTGCAAGAAGTGCCGTGGCGAGGGACGCGCGCGGGCCGAGCGCATGCTCAAGATTCAGGTGCCGGCTGGCGTCGCGACGGGTCAGTACATGACCCTGCGTGGAGCGGGTAACGTGGGCCCGCGTGGCGGCACCAAAGGCGACGTGCTCGTGGTGTTCGAGGTCGAGGATGACGAGCGCTTCGATCGCGATGGGGAGGATCTGTTCTGTGAAGCATTGGTCACGTACTCGCAGCTGGTTTTCGGCGCCGATATCCGGGTTCCTGGCCTGACCGGTGATCTGTCGCTACGCGTGCCTACAGGAACCCAGAGTGGCACGGTGTTCCATTTGCGCGGACGTGGATTGCCACGCGTGAACGTGTCCGGTACGGGCGATCTGCACGTGAAGGTGCAGCTTTGGACGCCGCAGGACGTGGAGGGCGACGAGAAGGCGGTGATCGAACGACTCGCCACGCTGCAGGGGCAGGCACCGCCACAGCGCGAGAAAGGGTTCTGGTCGAAGATGAAGGAGGCGCTGGGTGCTTGATGCGTCCCTGCGCTGGGTCAGCGTCCGGGTGAGCCCGGGAAGCGACGACAGAAGCCGCGACGCCTGTCTTGCCGCGCTGTTCGCTGTCGGCGCGCAGGGTGTGCACGAAGACGGGACGTCGCTGGTTACGCACTTTCCGCCGCAAGCGGATCTCGAAGCGGTGCATCTCGCGCTGACCGAGGCGGACGAGGACGTCACGATCGAGACCGCACCAGTACCTGATATCGACTGGAGCGAGGCGTGGAAGTCGCGCATCAATGCCCACGATCTTGGGTCGCTCACGGTGACGCCGCCGTGGCTGGCGGAGGGGCGCGATCCGGCCCGCACGATCGTCATCGACCCGGGTATGGCCTTTGGCACCGGTGAGCACGCGACCACGCGGGGTGTTGTGCGCCTGCTTCCCACCGTGATGCGCGACGGCGATATCGTGGCAGACCTCGGTGCCGGCAGTGCGGTGTTGGCGATCGCGGCGGCCAAGCTCGGCGCGTCGCGTGTCTACGCCGTCGAGCTCGATGGTGAAGCGATTCCCGACGCCGAACACAACGTGCTGCGGAATGGTGTGGCCGACCGCGTGCATGTGTTCGAGGCTGACGCGGGGGCTCTCCTGCCCCTGTTGGCGCCGGTGCGGGTGGTGCTCGCGAACATTATCTCGTCGGTGCTGATCGAGCTGTTGCCGGTCATCGCGGCATCGCTCACCGCCGACGGCGGCGCGATCCTGAGCGGCGTTCTGCAGGACGAGCGCGAGGAGATGCTCGCCGTCCTCGCCGCCACCGGCTGGCGCGTGCTCGATGAGGATGCGGAGGACATCTGGTGGTCGGTCTCGATCGCGAGGGCGTAGCCGCCGGTCGACCAAACTTTGTCACGACCGAACCATTCGTGGTCGGCGCGACATGCGTGCTCGACGAACACGCGGCGCGCCACATGCGCGTGCTGCGCCTCGATGCGGGCGCGGTCGTTGGTGTCCGTGACGGGCGGGGCCACGTGGGCGCTGGACAGGTCGTGCGCTTGACGAAGACACAGGCCTACATCGAGATCAGCGACTTTGCGGTGATCGCGCCGCTTCCCGAGGTACACTTGCTGGTGCCGGTTGCCGACCGCGACCGGATGCTGTGGCTGGCCGAAAAGGCATGCGAACTGGGCTGCACGAGCTGGCGGCCAGTTCTCTGGCGTCGGTCGCGGAGTGTGTCGCCGCGCGGCGAAGGGGTGGCCTTTCAACAAAAGGTGATGGCCCGCATGACGAGCGCGCTCGCCCAGTCGGAGGGAGCGTGGCTGCCACAACCGTTCCCCGAGGCCACGCTCGAGCGCGCACTGTTGGCGGCCCCGCCGGGTGACCGCCTGGTGCTCGATCCCGCGGGAGCGCCGATGGTCGGTGCCACAGCCACCGTGCTGCAGGAATCTATCGTATTGGCGATCGGACCCGAGGGGGGAATCGAGGCGGATGAGCTCGAGGCAGTGGCGGCCTCCGGCTTCCGCGCGGTTCGACTAGGTCCGACTATCCTACGGTTCGAGACTGCTGCCGTAGCCGCCTTGGCGATCGCCCGGACGGCGCTCGGTACCAGCTCTCCGACTCGCGAGTCCTGATGTCAGACGCCTGCATCTTCTGCCGTATTGTTGCCGGGACCATCCCGGCCACGTTGGTGGCGAGTAACGAGCATGGCGTTGCTTTTCGCGACGTGAATCCCCAGGCGCCGTCGCACCTATTGGTCATCCCGCGCCGTCATGTGGCATCACTGGCTGAGGCCACCGACGGCGCAGCACTTGGGGCGCTGATGTTGCTGGCGGCCGAGGTCGCGCGTTCGGACGGCTTGGCAGAGGCGGGGTATCGGGTGGTTGTCAATACCGGGAATGATGGTGGTCAAACGGTTCACCATCTCCACTTGCATGTCCTGGGCGGGCGGGCGATGCACTGGCCACCGGGATAATTGGTCGCTTCCCTCGGGAATTATCGTCGTTTGCGCCTTGACCTCCCCCCTCCGGCTGGGTAGGATTTAAGGCTGTCGTTCTATCGCAACGTGTCAGTCACGCCATCATTTACGAGGTTTCGTTTGTCCGAAGTCATCATCCACGAGGACGAGAATTTCGAGCGGGCGCTCAAGCGCTTCAAGAAGAAGTGCGAGAAGGCCGGTATCCTCTCCGACCTGCGCAAGCATCGTCATTATGAGAAGCCCTCGGAGCGCCGCAAGCGCAAAATGAACGCGGCTGTCCGCAAGAATCGGCGCACCCGGAACGGGTGAGCAGTTCCGTGGATGCCGGCGGTTCGTTGCTGCCGCGTTTGCAGCGCGATCAGGCCAATGCACGACGGGAGCAGCTGAAGGATCGCGTGCTTCTCCTCGGGATGATCATTTCCGAGGTCAAGAACCGGGAGATTGAACTCCGTCGCGATGCCACCGACGATGATGTCGTCGACGTCATTAGAAAGGGCATCAAAAAGCGGCGTGAATCCGTCGAACTCTATGGTAAAGCTGGACGCACGGACCTGCTCTCGAAGGAACAGAGCGAAGTCACTGCGCTCGAAGTGTATCTGCCCGCTCAAGTCGACCCTGAAGAATTGCGCGCCGCCGTGCGCGCAGCGATGCAGGGTGGGGTTGCCAACATCGGTGCCGTCATGGCCAAGGTGATGCCGCAGTTCAAAGGGCGGGTCGAAGGCGGTACGATCAACGCAATCGTGCGAGAGGAACTCGCGCGCGGGTGACAACGACAACGCACGACACGTCGTGGCGAACCGAATGACAGCACACAGCATGCTTCGAACCCGGACTCGCGCCCTCGGCGGTCCGGGTTCGTGCCATTTGAGCGGTGCTCCACGCCGACGAGCACACGGGACATGATGAACGCGCACGCCCTCGGTATCCTCGAGTTCCCGCGCATGCTCTCGCATGTCGCGGGACGGGCGAACTCGGGCCCCGGAGCGGCCGCCGTTCGCTTACTCACCCCTCGATGTGATCGCGAATGGATTGAGGCCGAGCACGCCCGCGTGGGCGCCATGCGCGCGCTCGTGTCGTCGGATCTCCCCTGGCCGACGGAGCCGATTCCTGAACTCGGCGAGCCGCTGCGTCGCCTGCGCATCGAGGGGCTTACCTGGACGGCGCTCGAACTGTTGCAGGGCGCTACGCTGCTTCGTTCCTCGCGCCGCGTGCGTGACGCGCTTCGCGATCCGCGGCGCCCGCGCATCATCGTGGCGTATCTGCAGGCGTCTCTCGAACAGCTCATCGACCTCCGTCCGCTCGAGGAGGCGATCGCGCGCGCGATCTCCGACGACGGCACCGTGCGCGATGATGCCTCGCCGGCGCTTCGTCGCGTCCGTCGCGAACTGCGGCAGGCCGAGGGCGAGCTGGTCCGGTTGCTCGAGCGCGAAATGGCCAAGCTCGAATCGCATCATCAGGTCAGCGACCTGTCGGTCACGATGCGCAACGGCCGCTGGGTGATACCGATGCGCCGCGAAGCGCGCGGCTATGTCGGCGGCATCGTGCACGACAGCTCCGGCACCGGCGCCACCATTTTCGTAGAGCCGCCCGCCGCCGTGGAGTTCGGCAATCGCGTGCGCGAACTCGAGATGGAGGAGCTCCGGGAAGTCGAACGCGTGCTGCGAGAACTCACCGAGCAGCTGCACCCGTATCACGATCAACTGATCGCCGCGTTCAACGCGCTCGTGGCACTCGATGCCCTGTACGCCCGTGCGCGGTACGCCATCGAGGCCAGCTGTGCCCCGCTGGCGTTCTGCGCGCCGGCCGAGGGGCTGGCGATCGTCGATGGCCGTCACCCGCTGCTGCTGTCGCGCGGCACGCCGGTGGTCGCGTTCGACCTCACGCTCTTCGAACAGGAGCGTACGCTGCTCGTGTCCGGTCCGAATACCGGCGGCAAAACGGTCTTGCTGAAGGCCATAGGACTGCTCAGTGCGCTGGCGCAGTCGGGCGTGCCGGTTCCAGTGGGCGCGACCAGCCGCCTGCCCGTTTTCGACGATGTCTTTGCCGATGTGGGCGACGAGCAGAGTATCGAGGCGAGTCTCTCGACGTTCAGCGCACACCTCAAGAATCTCGGCGAGATCCTGCGGTCGGCGACGCCCGACTCGCTCGTGTTGATCGACGAACTCGGATCGGGTACGGATCCGGCCGAAGGCGCGGCGCTTGGCGGCTCCATTCTCGAGACGCTCACGCGCCGGTCGGCAACCACGATCGCCACCACACATCTTGGACAGCTCAAGCTACTCGCGACTGAAGTGGAGGGCGTGGTGAATGCCTCGCTGCAGTTTGACGCAGTGCAATTGGCGCCGACTTATCGGCTCCTCAAAGGCATTCCCGGTCGCAGTTATGGCCTGAGTATCGCGCGTCGACTGCAGCTGCCCGAGGACGTCATCGTGCGCGCTGAAGAGCGGCTGCCGCACGGCGAACGCGACCTCGCGGTCCTGCTCTCGGATGTGGAAGCGCGCGAAGGGGCGCTCGGCGTGCGCGAGCAAGTGATGGACCGCGAGCAGGAGCGGCTGCGCGCACGATTGGCGACCGTAACCGATCGCGAGCTCAAGGTGCGCGAGCGCGAGCGTGAGTCCGAGAAAACGGCCCGTCAGGAAGCGCGAAAGTATCTTCTCGAGGCACGTGGTCAGGTAGAGCGCGCGATCGTCGAGATTCGTACGAAAGCTGGTGAGCAAGCCGAGGCGCTGGAGGAATTCGCGCGCGCGGCGCGCCGCACGGTCGAGGAAGCCGCCGCAACGCAGGGACTCGCCGTCGAGGCCGTGCAACAGCGCGCCGCGCGCGAGAAAGTTCGCACGCAGGTGCGCCAAGCGGTCGACGTGGCGACGCCGCGTGCCGGCACGCCGCAGAAGGCTTCGGAGCCGCTCGCCGAGGGCGATCGCGTGCTGGTGGGCACGCTCGACGACAAGAGCGGACAAGTGCTCTCGGTGCGCGGTAAGGACGCGCGCGTCATCGTCGGTTCACTGACCGTGACCGTGCCGCTGTCCACGCTTACACGCTCGTCGTCGCCGCCGCCACCGACGGTGAAGGTGAGCTACGCCGGCAGCATCCCCGAGGCTGATCCGCTGCGTGAAGTCGACGTGCGCGGACTGCGTGTAGATGAAGTGGACGACGAGGTGTTGCAGGCCCTCGATACCGCCGTGCGGTCGGACATGCGCGAGTTGCGCATCATTCATGGGAAGGGCACCGGCGCCCTGCGGTCCCGTGTGAGCGAGATGCTCAAGAAGGACACGAGAGTGGCGGGCTTTCGTCTAGGCGCGTGGAACGAAGGGGGGGCCGGTGTGACCGTGGCAGAGCTGACATGATTTCCGACGAAATCATCGAGCGCGTGCGCACGGCGGCGGATATCGTGCAGATCCTCAGCGAGTTCGTGCCGCTCAAGCGCGCCGGCGGTGACTATCGCGGACCCTGTCCGTTTCATGGCGGCACCAATCCGAATTTCTCGGTGTCTCCCAAGCGCGGGAGCTACCACTGCTTCGTCTGCCACGAAAGCGGTGACGTGTTCTCCTTCGTGCGGAAGCGCCTCGGTCTCGACTGGCCGTCCGCCGTCAAGATGATCGGCGAGCGCGTCGGTATCGAGGTGATCGACGTGCCGATGCGAGCGCAGGCCCCCGATCCGAACGCCCCGAACTTCGAAGTCGTGGCGGCCGCAGCCGAATGGTTTCAGCGTGAGCTCACCAACGAAGGAACGGGGCGCGATGCGCGGGCCTACCTGAAGCAGCGCCAACTCGACGAAGCCTCATGGGAACGCTTCGGCCTGGGCTTCGCGCCGCGCGATCTGCTGGCGCTGCGTCGCTACCTGCATTCCCTCGGCGCCGATGATGCGCGCCTGATCGAAGCGGGATTGTTCGTGGTACGAGAAGGCGAGACGGAGCCGCGCCCGCGTTTCCGCGGCCGCGTCATGTTTCCGATTCTTGACGAACTCGGTCGACATGTCGGCTTCGGCGGACGCGCACTTGGTGACGACACACCGAAGTATCTGAACAGTCCGGAGTCGGTGGTTTTCCAGAAGCGCAAGACCTTGTACAACATGCACACCGCCAAGCAGGCGATGCGTCGTGCGGGTCGTGCCATTGTGGTGGAAGGGTATCTCGATGCGATTCGCCTGGTGCTGGCGGGCATCGAAGAAGTCGTCGCACCGCTCGGCACGGCCCTGACCGACGAACAGGCGCAGTTACTCGTGCGTTATTCGCCTGAAGTCTTTCTGCTGTACGACAGCGATGAGGCGGGGCAGAAGGCGACGTTTCGCTCCGGACTGGAGCTGCTTGTACACAAAGCCACCGTCCGTGTCGTGACGCTGCCGGAGAACGAAGATCCGGACACCTTCGTGCGCGACCATGGTCGTGCCGCGATGGATAGGCAGCTCGGTCTTGCGATCGATGTGTTCGACCGACAAGTGCAGTTGCTCGAACGACTCGGATGGTTCTCCGATATACGTCGTCGTCGCCTCGCGATCGACAAGTTGCTGCCGACGATTCGCGCCGCTCGTGATCCGCTCACGCGCGACTTGTATCTCGCGCGCCTCGCCGATGTGTCGCACCTCGACAAAGTCACGTTGTCCACCGAAGCCGACGCCACCACGGAGCAGGGGCGTCGCCGCGCGCCCGGCGGACCGCCGGAGCGCTCCAGTGACGAACCCATGCCGGAGTTCGAGGGGCCGCCGGTCGAGTCCGAGCCGGCACCGTTGCCGCCTCCGGCGAGCGACAAGCCCGTCTGGAAGGGGCGAAAGAATAGCAAGTACGGCAGCGGGCCGGAGTGGAAGTCGACCAATGTTCCGCCACGACCGCGACGTGATGAACCGGTCGAGCGATCGCTCGTAAGAGCGATGCTGGCCGATCGCGGGATCGCCGAGCGGGTCGCGGAACGACATCCGCCCAACTCGTTTCGTCATGCGCAGTACGGGGCGTTGTTCGCCGCGTTCCTGGAGGCGCCCGTAAGCGACCATTTGGATCAGGTCGCCGATCGACTGGCGCCGGACGCGCTCGCCGTACTGCGCGAACTGACAGATGGGTCCGTGGCGATCAACGTCGAAGCCTCGGACATCGGGCTCAGTCTCAGCAAGCTGGATGCCCGTGTATTGGAAATCCGGGTCGATCTAATCCGTGAGGCACTGCTAGCGGCAACGGGACCCGCGTACGATACGTTGATGAAGGAGCGCCTTGAACTCGAGGCCGAAATCCGTCGGCTCTTGCCTATCCGCAGTCCGCGGGCTAAACCGAAGGGGTGATGGTCGATCATCGACCGGATCTCCCTCCTGGAGGTGTAGTGAATACCGAGCTGCAAGCATTGTTGATCGTCCAACAGGACGATGAAGTGATACGCGCCATCGAAGCACGGCGCGATGCGCTGGCCCCTCGTCTCGCCACGCTCGACAAGGCGCGCAAGCGCGCGGCCGACGAGGTGAGCCGCAACGAAGGCGCGCTCGAGCGCGACCTCGAGAAGCACCGTTCTCTCGAAGCGCGCATCGCCGAACACAAGATCCGGCACGACAAGAACGTCGACGTGCTGAACTCGGCGCAGAAGCTCAAGGAAGTCACGGCGGCCGCCGCCCAGGTCGAGGCGTCGCGCAAGATACTCGCGGACGAAGAAAGTGAGTCCCTGGCGATCTCGCGGCGCATTGTCGATCTGCGCAACGCGCTCGCCGTGCACCGGGAGGTGCTGGAGCGTACGTCGGCCGATCAGGAAGCCGCCCGCTCTACGCTGGCCGCTGAGGTGGCGGTGATCGACAAGGAACTCGGTGTCGCGCGCGGCAAGCGCAACACGTCGTCGGAAGGCGTCGGCAAGTCGCTGCTCAGCAAGTACGATCGGGTGCAGTCCCGGCGCCGGACGATCGTCGTGTTCCAGCTCCATGACGATTTCTCGTGCGGGAGCTGCGACACGTCCATCCCGTTGCAGCGTCGCCTGCCGATGTCGACCGGCGCGATCATCGAACCCTGCGAAGGGTGCGGCTGCCTGCTGTATTACATACCGGCGCCATCGGCGGCACCACAGAGCTGATTTGACGGAGATCGGCCGCGTCGGGGGTATGGTTGCACCGTTTCGGGTGCATCCCCCGCCGCTCTGCCGGTAGATTGCGGGTGTGACCGCGTCCCCTCGTTCCCAACTCGACCGCCGCCTCGAAGCCGGCTCCGTATCGACCTCCCTCCAGCCGGCACGACTGCGGCCGGATGCACGGTGGATCGCCACCGTCCCCGCCGCTGGCGAAGGGGTGCATGGGCTGATGCGGGCGCTGCTGCTGTCCGAGCCCGTTTGCCGGTTGCTGGTGGCCCGAGGGTACTCCAACGTCGACGCGGCCAAGCGGTTCCTCCGTCCGCGCCTCGAGCATCTGTCGGCCCCCGGCACGCTACATGATCTGCCCAGGGCCGTCGAGCGCATCGCCAATGCCGTGCGGGCTCAGGAAACAATCTTTGTGCACGGCGACTACGACGTTGACGGGATGAGCTCCACCGCCCTGATGGTGCGGGTGCTGCGCGGCCTCGGAGCCGAACACGTCGTGCCCTTCGTTCCGAACCGACTTACCGACGGCTATGATCTTGGGCACGCCGGGGTGGAGGCGGCCCAGCGCGCAGGAGCCACGTTGGTGGTGACGTGCGACTGTGGCACGAGTGCGCGGGAGGCGGTCGCGACGCTCAACGCCTCAGGCATCGACGTGATCATCACCGATCACCACTTGCCCGGGCACGCGTTGCCCGCGTCGTACGCGATCTGCAACCCGCGGCATCCGGAATGCACGTCGGCCGACAAAGATCTGGCGGCCGTCGGCGTGGCGTACAAAATTGCGCTTGCGCTCTGCGAGGCGTTCAACGTGTCGCCCGCTCTCGCGCATCGGCAGCTCGATCTAGTGGCACTCGCCACGATTGCCGATGTCGCACCGCTGCGTGGCGAGAATCGCGTGATGGTGCGGTATGGGCTCAAGCTGCTGGCTGAGACCACGCACCCCGGACTTCGCGCGCTGATCCGCTCGTCGGGACTGGAAGGAAAGCCGCTCACGGCCGGTCGAGTAGGGTTCGTGCTGGCACCTCGCCTCAACGCGGCGGGCCGCGTCGCCGATGCCAAGCTTGGTCTGAAGCTGCTGCTGTGCGAACGGGATGACGAGGCGAACGTGATCGCCCGGGAGCTCGAAGAACTCAATCGCGCGCGCCAGGAGCTCGATCGCGCAGTGCTCGATGACGCCATGCGTCAGGTTGACGCGCCGGGCATGGGCGACCGCTACGGGTACGTGCTGTCGCGCGAAGGCTGGCACGCCGGCGTGATCGGCATCGTGGCATCGCGAATCGTGGAGCAGACGGCGCGCCCGGCGGTCCTCGTGGCGGTGCACGACGGTATCGGGAAGGGGTCGGGAAGGTCGATCAGTGCCTTTGACCTCCACGGGGCGCTGAGCGACTGTGCGATGCATTTCCAGCGCTTCGGCGGGCACCGTGCCGCGGCCGGTCTCACCATGGACGCCGCGCAGCTGCCGGCCTTTGCCGAACGCTTCGACGAGGTCGCGCGGGCGAGACTGACGCCGGAGGATCTGATACCGGAGTTACGCGTGGATCTCGATGTCCCGATCGATGCCGTCGGTGAAGAACTCGAGGCGTTGGTGCGGCACTTCGAGCCCTTCGGCATCGGCAATCCGTCGCCGATGTTTCGGACGACCGGTGTTCGCCTGGCGGCTGCGCCGCGCAAAGTGGGCAGCGATGGGCTCAAGCTGTCCATCGACGCATCGCGGGGCGCGCTCGAAGCGATCGGCTGGGGAATGGCGGCGCTCGCTCCGACCCTCAGCGTCTCGCGACCGGTGGACCTCGCGTATCGGCTCGACCGCGACGAATACCGTGGTGTGTCGCGCCTTCAACTGCGGGTCGCCGGCGTGCGACCCTGTGCGGAGTAGCTCGTGCGGATCATTTCAGGAAAGTGGCGGGGGCGGAGCATCGAGGCGCCGGAAGGTGGTGCGGTGCGCCCCACCGGCGATCGCGTTCGCGAATCGTGGATGAGCATCGTGCATCAGATTCTCCCCGAGGCCCGCGTGCTCGATCTTTGCGCGGGGAGCGGCGCGCTCGGTCTCGAAGCGCTCTCGCGCGGGGCCGCCAGCTGCGACTTCGTCGAACAGTCGGCCAACGTATTGGCCGTCGTCCGGTCCAACCTCGAGAAGCTGGGCGGGCATCCGGAGGCGCATTTGCATCGCGATGAGGCCGTTCGGTTCGTCGAGCGGCTCTCGGCTGGCGCGTACGACGTGGCGTTCGCCGATCCGCCGTATTCCACGGAGACCGTGCAGCAACTGGTCGACTGTTGGATGGCGGTCCCTTTCGCCAACGTGTTCGGCATTGAACATTCGTCCTCGGTGGTTTTACCGGCCATCGGCGAGACCCGCCGATACGGCTCCACCTCTCTGACCTTTTTCCGCGCCCCTTCGTGACGCCGTTCTTAGCCGCAGCCGCCGAGCGTGTCGCCCTGTACGCCGGTTCCTTCGATCCCATCACGCATGGGCACGAGGACCTGATTCGGCGTACGTTGACGTTCTCCGATCGCGTCATCGTGGCCGTCACGAACAACGTGAGCAAGCAGCCGCTCTTCTCGGTGGATGAGCGCGTACGACTGATCACCGAGATCATGGGGCCTGACAGCCGCATCCAAGTTCGTGCATTCAGCGGTCTGTTGGTCGATTTCGCGCGCGAGGTCGGGGCACAGGTGAATGTGCGCGGATTGCGTGCGGTCAGTGACTTCGAATACGAGTTCCAGATGGCACTGATGAATCGTCACCTGCTGCCCGAGATGGAAACGGTGTTCATGACGCCGTCGCTCGATACCACGTACATCAGCTCGAGCATGGTACGCGAAGTTGCTCGCTTCGGTGGTGACGTGAGCGGTCTCGTGCATCCACTGGTCGGCGAGGCGCTCGTGGCGCGATTCGCCGAGTTGCGATGAGTGCCGTGCCGACCTTCGACGATGCCGCCGGCACGTTCCTGCGCTCCGTACATGAACGCGCAGCGGCCGTGCCGCGCACCATTCTCTTCCCGGAAGCCACCGACAGTCGTACCGTCGAAGCGGTGGTCGCGCTTGGGAAGCTCGGCTCGGTCGTGCCGGTGCTGGTGCGACGCAGCGATGCGCCCACAGGCGTCGTGCCGTCGCGCGGCATCGGGATGGTCGATCCGCTCGGCGATGAGCGCACGCCGCGCGTCGTCGAACACCTGCTCGCGCGCCGAGGCGCGAAGGGCCTGAGTCGCGAAGACGCCGAGCGCTTGGCGCGTGACCCGTTGTACTTTGCCGATTCACTGGTGGCGCTCGGCGAAGCCGATGGCTGTGTGGCCGGGGCGGCGCACACCACGGCCGACGTGCTGCGCGCCGCCATCTGGACGATCGGAGCAGCCCCGGGGGTACGCACTGTGTCCTCGTCATTTTACCTGATCGTTCCGCCATTCCGCGGCGGCGAGGCCGAGGTGTTGACGTTTACGGACTGTGCGGTGCTTCCCGATCCCACCGCGCGACAGCTAGCGGATATCGCGATCGCGGCTGCCGCTGACCGTCGCCGGATCGTCGGCGACGAGCCGCGCGTGGCGTTTCTCTCGTACAGCAGCATGGGGAGCGCTGACGGGCCGTCCGTGAGCAAGGTGCGCGAGGCGCTCGCGATCGTACGCGCCGAGGCGCCGGACGTGATCGTATCCGGGGAGCTGCAGGCCGACGCCGCGTTGTTGCCGGAGATCGCTCGCCGCAAAGCCCCCGGTGAACGGGCGGCGGGTACCGCCAACGTGCTGGTCTTTCCGTCGCTCGACGCCGGCAACATCGCATACAAGCTGGTGCAGCGTTTAGCCCATGCCACGGCCATTGGCCCGATCCTGCAGGGGCTGGCGCGTCCGTGCAGTGACTTGTCGCGGGGGGCCACGTCGCACGACATTGTGCACGTCGCCGCCATCACTGCCCTGCAGGCCGGCAACCACGAACGTTCCTCCACCGCTTCCTGAGCGCCTCATGAGCTTCATTCTGGATCGCAACGACGATGTGCTGCTGGTCGATGTGGAAGGGCAGCTGGTGGTGACCAATCGTCAGGAGTTCAAGCAGGCCGTCCTCGATGCGGTCGAGCAGGGCGCCCGCACGGTCGTCGTCGATTTCACGCGTTCCGGTTACATCGACAGTTCCGGGTTGGGTGCGCTGGTTTCGCTGAGCAAGCGGGTGCGAGACGCCGGTGGCGACTTGCGGCTGGCGGGGCTCAACGATGATCTGCGCACGCTCTTCGAACTGACGCGACTCGACCAGCTTTTCCCGCTCTACGCGACTCGGGCCGACGCGCTCGCGGCGCGCTGACCGCGTGGCGACACGCCTCGGGTCGCGCCTCGAGCCGGAGGCGTCGGACCCCATGAGCGGCTCCGCTGCACAGCGTCCCGCGACGGACGCACCGACGCCGATCACGCGTCGGTGGGCGCTGGCGTCGGATGTGACACTGATCGAGCCCGTGGTCGAGACGATCGTCGCCCTGTGCGCGAGCGCCGGTTTCTCGGCGCGCCAATGCCACCTCAACGTGCCCGTCGCGATCACCGAGGCCCTGGCCAATGCCATGCTGCGCGGCAATTGCGGAGATCGGTCGCGCTCGGTGCAAGTGCGCGTCGAACTCGATACGCAGTCACTGCGTGTTGACGTCACCGATGAAGGCGGCGGATTCGATCTCTCAGGACTGCAACAGAGTCCCGATGAGGCCGACTGGTTCGAACGCGAGGATGGCCGCGGTGTCTTCCTGATGCGAACGCTGATGGACCGCGTGGAAAGCGCGGGGCCCGACGCCGAGTCCGGACACTGCATCCGCCTGATTCTCCACCGCACGTCATGATCGAGGTCGCTGCGCTGCTGGCCGCGTTTCTCGAGGCCACTGGACGCCAGGCGGCCATCTGGGAACGACGCGAGGGTGGATCACCGACGCTCCTCAGCACGTCGTCCGGGTCATTCGCGGCTCGCACCGAGGCCGGTGTCGGGGCGTGGGACGTGATTGCCTGGGCGCGGTCGCAGGCTCTGCACGCGCAAGTGGTCACCAGCGGTGAAACTGTCGGCTGGCTCTTTGTGGAGGCGGGCGCATCGTCCGATGCGGATCAACTGTTGGCGCGCCTCGTACCTCAGATACGCCGACTCACGCGCGAGCGCGACGGTGCCACCGTCGAGCTCGTGGAGCGCTATGAAGAGATCAGTTTGTTGTACGCCATCGGCGAACTTCTTGGCGGCACGACGTCAGTGGAGGATGTCGCCGACACGTTGCTACGTGAATTGAGCGTAACCGTGGGAGCCACGCGCGCGGTGTTCCTGCAGAACAATCGCACCGCGGGGACACTCGCGCCGATCGCTACCCTTGGCCTCGACGACGTAGAGTATCCGACGATCTCGTTCGAGCAAGTCGGCCATATCGCGGTGGCGGCCTATCGCACTGCCGGCGCGATCACTGAGGAGGGGGCGGCCGCACGCGCGTCCGATCCCGTATTGGCGGCACGCGGCGGCGCGTTGATGGCCGTGGCGATCACTCGCCCGAGCACTGGCGTCGGCATCACCGGCACGCATCCGATTCCGATTCGTCGGGGCAATGCGGTGGAGCCACGCACGCCGGTCCCCCTCGGGGTCCTTGTGTTGGGCGGGCGCGCCAACGGACAGCCGTTCAGTGCCGGGGATCGTAAGCTGGCCGTGGCCGTGGGTACCCAGATCGGGACGGCGATGCACAACGCGTCGCTCGTGCGCGTGGCCGTCGAACGAGAGCAGCTGGTTCGGGAGATGCGGTTGGCGCACGATCTGCAGCTCAAGCTGCTTCCCAAGCCGGCGGTCGTCGGACCCGAGGCGCGGGCCGCCGCTCGACTGGTACCCGCCGACAGCGTGGGTGGCGATTTCTTCCTGCTGGCCCGCCTCGACCGCGATCGCACTGGTGTCCTTATCGGCGACGTCTCGGGCCACGGGTATCAGTCGGCACTGGTGATGGCCCTGGCGCTCAGCGCCGCCGCGATTCACGTGCAGGCCGCCTTCGATCCGTCGATCGCACTCGACGCCGTACGGCGGTCGCTCGCCGACGAGCTTTCCTCCACTGAGATGTCGATCACCATGTGCTACGCGGTGATCGATACGCGGGCTGGCGAAGTGCGTTTCGCGAACGCCGGTCATCCGCACGCGTTTCGTGTGGGCGCCGATGGCCGGTGCGTGCGACTCGCCGCCGTCGTGCCGCCCATCGGGTTCAGCGATGCGCCGATCGAGGAGTGCGTCATGTCCTGGCGCCGCGGTGACCGGCTGGTGCTGTTCACGGACGGCATCACCGATGCGCGTGATGCGCTCGATCAGCGTCTCGGCGAGGGCGCGGTCCTCGAGATGCTCGCCACGATGACGCACGGCGAATCGCCGGACGCCATGCTCGATGCGTTGTTCGCGCAGGTAGAATCACACACTCGCCGTACTGCGTTGCGCGACGATCTCGCCGCCGTCATCGTGGATCGTCCATTCGAGGAACGCTCGTGAGTCAGAAACACGGATTTGGCACGCGAGGCGCACGGCCGCCGCGGCCCGAAGGGTCACTGCCGGCCGCGCGGAAGCGATTCGGTCAGCACTTTCTCAAAGACGCTCGCGTCCTCGAGAGCATCGTGGAGGCACTCGGGCCCCTCGAGGGGCGTACGGTCGTGGAGATCGGACCGGGACGCGGCGCGCTCACAGATCAACTCGTGGAGCGGGCGGGACGGGTGATCGCCATCGAACTTGATCGGGACCTGGTGCAGCACCTGCGCGCCCGATATGCCGACATGCCGCATGTGGAGATCGTCGAGGCCGATGTGTTGACCGTGTCGTTGCCCACGCTCGCGGGCGGTCCGTATGTGCTGGTCGGCAACGTGCCGTATTACATCACGACGCCAATCATCTTTCACGCGCTCGAACTGCCACGTCCCGATGTGGCCGTGTATCTGGTGCAGAAGGAAGTCGCCGAGCGCATGGCGGCACCGCCGGGTGACAAGACGTACGGCGCGCTGAGCGTGAATCTGCAGTCGGTCGTCGACGTCACGATGGTGCGACGCGTTCCGCCATCGGCCTTCAATCCGCCGCCGACGGTCGATTCCGCCGTGGTGCGCGTGACGCCCCGCGCGGTTCCGTCGGTCGAGCCGGAGATCGAAGAGAAGTTTCGCAGCTTCGTGCTGGCGGCGTTCGGTTTGCGCCGCAAGCAACTCATTCGCGTGGTGCGCACTGTCGCGTCCCTCGATGCGGAACGAGCGGCGGCCGTGCTGCAGGAAGCGGGACTGCCCAATGACGTGCGGCCGGAAACGCTCACACCCGCGGATTTCGCACGTCTCGTGCGTGTGCTTACGCCACGCCCCGACTTGGCAGCGAGTTCGTGAGGGCGAAGGACAGTCCTTCGAGTTCCATCGCCATGTTCACCGATTTGAGTGACACGTGCGGCGGCACCGTGATTTGGGCCGGCGCAAAATTCAGAATCGCCCGAATGCCGGCGCCCACGAGACGGTCCACGACATCCTGCGCATCATCGGATGGGATGGCGAGCACGGCGATCGGGGCTTCCTCGCGCTGGATGTCCCTCGCGAGATCGGCCATGTCATGCACGATGGCCTCGCCCCACGGCTTGCCGATCTTGGTCGGATCGTTGTCGTAGACGCCGACAATCTTGAAACCGCGCTGCCGAAAGCCACGGTAGTTCGCCAGCGCTGCGCCGATCTTGCCGGCGCCGACGATCACGACCTTCCACTCGCGCTCGAGCCCAAGAATTTGCCGAAGGTGCGCGGTCAGCTCATGCACGGGGTATCCCAGTCCACGTTTGCCGAAGGACCCGAAGAACGATAGGTCTTTTCGTACCTGCGCCGGGGTCGTCCCACACAGATGCGCGAGCTCGTCACTGGAGGCCGTTTTCTGGCCTTGAGTGTCAAGCTCTTCGAGGTACCGCACGTACATCGAAAGGCGTCGGACGGTCGAATCAGCGATGCGTTTCACGGCAGAGTCGGTGGCTTGTGAAATACTTCACAAAGTTAGACCGCTAGCGCACAATTTACCAGCGGGGCGGTAACCGCTCGCTATCTTCCCCCCATGTCTCGCCCCACGACGCTCTCGGCCCGCGCCGCCCAGCGACTGGCGTCCGGTCCGCTCGACCCCGTTACGCTCATGTGCGACGTCTGCAACGTCGACCGCCTGCAGGCTGACGCCGCCGAGCGCATGGCGGTCGCCCTCCTCTCGAGTCACCCCGAATTCGTCCGCTTGCCCAGCGGGCATTGGGCACTGGCGGCGACCACTGCCACGCGGTCCGAAGCCCCGGCACACGCCGAGACGGCCGGCTCGCTGCTTGATGTGAGCTTTGCTGTGGTCGATGTGGAAACCACCGGTACAAGTCCCGTGGCCGGAGATCGCATCACCGAGATCGCCATCGCGCAGGTGTCTGGCGGCGAAGTGGTCGACGTGTACGCGCAGCTGGTGAATCCGCAGCGTCCGATCCCGCCCTACATCACGCAGCTCACGCGGATTTCGTGGGAGATGGTCCGGGATCAGCCGACGTTCCGCGAGATCGCACCGACCGTGGTCGATCGCCTCGCGGGTCATGTGTTCACCGCGCACAATGCGTCCTTCGACTGGCGTTTCGTAAGCGAAGAACTCGATCGCGGCGTTGGCCATCTCCTTGCGGGGCCGAAGCTGTGCACCGTTCGGCTCGCGCGTGTGCTGCTGCCCGATTTGCCGCGTAAATCACTGGACCACGTGACACGGTACTTCGGTATCGAGATCGAAGCGCGTCACCGTGCGGAGGGCGACGCGGTCGCCACTGCGCAGGCGCTCGTCCGCATGCTGCGTATTGCCGAGAACGAGGGCGTGCGTTCGTGGCCCGCGCTCGAGAAGTTGCTCTCGACGCCGTCTGCCAAGCGTCGTCTCACGGCACGCGATCGCCGCCGCCGTGCGTTCCCGCTTCCTGCTTCCGAGGACTACATCGCGTGAGTGCACCGCATCCATTGCTCGATACCCGGACCCTGGGCCGCTGGCGCATCCACGCCATTCAAGCCGGCGGCCAGCAACTCGACGGGGGCGCCATGTTCGGCGTCGTGCCCAAGACCCTCTGGGAACGTCGCGTGGCTGCCGACGGCAAGAACCGTATTCCGTTGGGCATGCGCTGTTTGCTGGTGGAGCATGATGACGGCCTGGTGCTGATCGACACAGGACTCGGGAACAAGGAGAATCCGAAGTTTCACGAGATCTACGGGGTGGAGAACGACGGGACCAACGGACGTACGGCGCTCGAGGACGGCATTCGCGAGGCCGGGTTCACGCCGAACGACGTGCGGCTCGTGATCAATACGCATCTCCACTTCGACCATGCAGGTGGGAATACCTGGCGCAATCCGGCGGGTGAAGTGCAATCGGCGTTTCCGAATGCGCGCTTCGTTGTGCAGGCCGGCGAGCGTGCCTACGCCGAGCACCCGAATGAGCGGACGTCCGCGAGCTACTTCCTGCCCAACTGGGCGCCGATCGTGGCGGCCGACCGGTTCGAGTTCATCATGGGCAACAGGGAGATCGTTCCGGGGATCTCGGTGCGTCTGACGCCGGGACACACGCCTCACCATCAGAGTGTCATCCTGCAGTCCGGCGGCGAGACGGCGTGCTTTCTCGGCGATGTCGTCCCCACCTCGCATCACCTGCCGCTGCCCTGGATCATGGGGTACGACGTGGAGCCGCTGGTGACGCTCGAATCGAAACGGGCGTTGCTGGCTGATGCCCTGCGGGACGACTGGCTTCTGATCTTCGAGCACGACCCCACGGTGGGATTCGGTCGGGTGATGCACGACGGCAAGAGCTACCGACTGGCAGACTAGATCCTTGGCGGGAAATCAGGGGGAACTGGTGATGCCCCTTGACGTTGCGCGCCAATCGTCTAGGTTTCCGAGGTTATCTCTGCCGTAGCAGGTTTTCGGCAGGGTCGAGGGCGGAAGCGATTCCGCCGTCACAATTGAGAAGTGGACCGGCAGCGACGCCAGTCCCACCCTTCGGCCCTCGCGTCAGGCTCAGTCCTGCGGAGGTGTGCTGTTGGAGTCGATCGAAACCGTGTTTCTCGTTCGCGCCCGAAGTGGGTGTCGGGCTGGGAGCCGCACGGTACGCGACGCGGACTCCTCAGGGGTTCGCGTTTTCTGTTTCTTCTACGGGAGCACGACCTATTCAGGATTCGACGAAGCGTCCGCCACGGGTGAACCGGCAGATCCGGATCAGCCCCGTTCGCGTGATCGGCGCCGACGGAAGTCAGCTCGGTATCATGGAAGTCGACGTGGCGCTCGCCCAGGCAGTTGAGCAGGGGCTGGATCTCGTCGAAGTGGCGGCTGCCGCGCGGCCGCCCGTCGTCCGTATCATGGACTTCGGGAAGTTCAAGTTTGAACAGGCCAAGCAGGCACGAATCGCGAAGAAGAAGCAGCATGTGATTCATCTGAAAGAGGTCAAGTACCGACCAGGCATTGATGATCACGACTTCGAGACGAAGACCCGCCATGCGCGGCGATTCCTCGAGGAAGGCAACAAGGTGAAGGTGACGCTGATGTTCCGCGGTCGACAGATCGCCCATCCTGAGCTTGGCCGACAGGTGGTCGATCGGGTGTCTCAGGAACTCACCGATCTCGCAAAGATCGAGAGCGCGCCGTCCATGGAAGGAAAATCGATGACGATGATTCTCGCGCCGAAGTAAGCAGCGCGTGATCGCCTGTAGAGCCGCTTCCGCATCGGAGCGGTTGACCGTAGCCGTGAGCAGAATATGCCGAAGATGAAGACCCACAGCGGCGCCAAGAAGCGCTTCACCGTGACAGGATCGGGGAAGGTGCGGCGTCTGAAGGCCTACAAGAGCCACATCCTGACGAAGAAGACGTCGAAGCGTAAGCGCAACCTCCGTCGTCCGACCCTCGTCGCGACCAACGGCGAAGTGAAGCGTATCAAGCGTCTTATCCAGGCCTGAGGACCTACTATGCCCCGCGTAAAATCCAACGTCGTCCGCCTTAAGCGGAAGAAACAGATTCTCAAGCATGCCAAGGGTGCCTTTGGTGGCCGGTCCAAGCTCTGGAAGGCCGCCAAGGAAACCGTTGAGCGTGGCTGGCGCTATGCGTACCGCGATCGCAAGAACAAGAAGCGTGACTTTCGTCGCCTCTGGATCGTGCGTATCAACGCCGCCGCCCGCATACACGACATGTCGTACAGCGTGTTCATCAACGGCCTCCATGCCGCTGGGATCGAGATCGACCGTAAGGTCCTCGCCGACCTCGCCGTGCGCGAGCCGGAAGCCTTCACTCTCATCGCCGAGCAGGTTCGTAAGGCGATCGAAGCCAAGACGGTCGCCGCGTAACCAACACGTGCAACAACGTGTGAACGGCGATGCTGTTCATGGTTAAGTTGTAGGGCCGGCATCGACGCGATGTCGGCCCTTCGTGCTTCCGCGGCGGACCCGCTCCGCCATCCGTCGCGATCCCTCGATTTCCGATTTCGTCCCTTGCAACTTTCCGAGTATCTCGCTCAGGCGAATGCCCTCGCGCAGGACGCGCGCGCACTACTTGACGGGCTCGAACCCGACACGCGCCTCGATGTCGCCAAGGGGCAGCTGAATGCCCTCAAGGACGACCGGCTCGCGGCCCTGCAAGGCGCACTGCGCGCGCTGCCGGCCATCGATCGCCGCGCCGCCGGCACGGCCTTCAACACGCTCAAGCAGGGCATCCAGGAGGCTCTCGACCTCTTTGCGGCGCGACAGGCCTCGGGCGCCGGTGCAGCATTGTTCGATGCGACGATGCCGGCGCGTGGCGTGTGGCGTGGCTCGTTGCATCCGGTCACGCTCGTGATCGACGAAATCTGCGAGATCTTCCGCGAACTTGGATTCACGATCGCACTCGGTCCCGAAGCCGAGACGGAATGGTACAACTTCGGTGCGCTCAACTTCCCGCCCGATCATCCGGCGATGGAGTTGCACGACACGCTCTATCTCGGACGGGACACAGTGTTGCGCACGCACACGTCGCCGGTCCAGGTGCGTACGCTGCAACAGTACAAGCCACCCGTCCGTGTGCTCGCGCCCGGTCAGGTGTATCGCCGCGACTTTTTCGACGCCACGCACGCGCCGGCCTTCATGCAGCTCGAGGGTCTCGCGGTGGATGAGGGCATTTCCTTCGTGGACCTCAAGGCGACGCTCGCTGAATTCGCGCGCCGCTTCTACGGCGCGTCGCGTCGCGTGCGCTTCGGTCCGTCCTATTTCCCGTTCGTCGAGCCCGGCGCGCAGATGGATGTCGAAGTCGATCTGAACGACGGCAAGGGACTACGCTGGGTCGAGATTCTGGGCTGTGGCATGGTACATCCGCATGTGCTCGAGGACGCCGGCCTCGATAGCGAGAAGTTCACGGGATGGGCGTTCGGCATGGGGCCGGCGCGCATCGCGATGTCGCGATACGACATCAGCGACATCCGCGTACTGTACGATTCCGACGTCCGTTTCCTGGAGCAGTTCGCGCGATGATTGTTTCTCATGAATGGCTCAAGCAGTTCGTCCCTCACGCACGCTCTGCTCAGGACATCGGCGATGCGCTGAGTCGCCACTGCGTCACGCTCGACAACATCGAGCGGCTCGGCGCCGAGCTGGCGGCGTTCGTCGTCGCGCAGGTGGTCGAAGCGGGACGGCATCCCAACTCCGACCATTTGTGGGTCACCAAGGTCGATGACGGCAGCGGCACGCTGCTCGACGTCGTCTGTGGTGCGCCGAATGTCGTGGTGGGCACCAAGTACCCCTTCGCGCGTACCGGCACGATCATGCCCGGTGGGCTGAAAATCGAAAAGCGCAAGATCCGCGGTGAGACGAGCAATGGCATGCTCTGCTCGTCACGTGAGCTTGGCCTCGGCCAGGAACACGATGGTATTCTCGCGCTCGAGACCGACGCCGCGCCGGGTACGCCGTTGCTCGACGTGCTCCCGCTCGCCGATGCGCGTCTTGATCTCGATGTGTTGCCGAACCGTCCCGATCTCCTGTCGCACGTTGGTGTGGCGCGCGAGATCGCGGCCGTGCTCGGCGTGCCGATGACGGCGCGTCCTGCCGACATCGCGCCGCCGGCCCCGAACGTGCCGGTACACAGTGCCCCAGTTGGTGCCGCTGGCGCGTACGCCACCGTGCGCATCGACGATGCGGTCAGTTGCCCGCACTACATCGCCGCCGTCATTGCGGGCGTGCAGGTCGGCCCCAGCCCCGAGTGGCTGCGGCAGCGTCTCGAGAGCATCGGGCAACGCAGCATCAGCAACGTGGTCGATGCCACCAACTACGTGCTGCATGGACTCGGACAGCCCGTCCACGCGTTCGACCTCGCCAAGCTCACCGACAAGGGCATCGTGGTGCGGCCCAGCGTCGAGGGTGAATCGCTCGTGACGCTCGACGGCGCAACGCGCACGTTGGCGGCCGGCACGACGGTGATCTGCGACGGGGAGCGTCCGGTTGCCCTGGCCGGCGTGATGGGTGGACTGGACAGCGAAGTCACCGCGTCGACCACCGACGTGCTGCTGGAAGTCGCCGTGTTCGAACCGCGCTTCGTGCGTCGTGTACGCCGGGCGGTCAATCTTTCCACCGACGCCTCGTATCGCTTCGAGCGTGGCGTGGACGACGGCAACACGCTCGAGGTGGCGCGTGCGGCGGCGACCTTGATCACGCAAGTGGCTGGTGGTCAGGTCGTCGAGTTCATCGACGTCGGCGAGCCAGTGGTGTCGCGGAGCGCGGTGACCGTGCGTCCGTCGCGCGTCGCGCGCGTGCTCGGCGTGGTCGTTGCGCCATCGGAGATTCGTCATCGTCTCGAGTCACTGGGCTGTACTGTGGTCGAGGATGCGCACGGATTGGTGGTCACCCCCCCCACGTGGCGACACGATCTACTCATCGAAGTCGATCTGATCGAGGAGGTCGCGCGGCTGGTCGGCTTCGACAGCCTCCCCGATGAGCTGCGTCCATTCCGACCAGGCAATGCGCCGGATCACCCGTTGCATCTCGCCGGTCGTCGGGTACGCGATCTGTTGGTAGGTATGGGACTCGCCGAAACGAGACCGATGCCGTTCACGAGCACGGGCGACGAGCACACGCCTCGCGTGCGAAATCCGCTGGCCGACGACGAGCCGTTCCTGCGCGCCTCGATCCTCGATACGCTCGCCCGTCGCGCCGAATACAATCTCACGCGCATGCAGGGCAACCTGCGGCTGTTCGAAGTCGGCAACGTCTTTCTCGGAACGTCGGATCGATTACCGCGGGAGGAGGTGCGCGTCGGGGCACTGATTATGGGCAGCCGTCGTCCGGTGCATTTCACAGAGACGCAGCCGCCCGCGTTCGACCGGTGGGATGCCAAGGAAATCGCCGAACGCCTGCTCGCGGCGGCATTCCCGGGCAAGGGCGCCACGTTGGTGGTTGGCGCCACGCCCGACATCTGGACGCTCGCCGTTGACGGCGTCGGAGAAGTCGGACGCGTGGAGACGGTCGCGCTCGATGGCCCGGTGTGGGCCAGTGAAGCGTTCGGCATCGAAGTCACGCTCGGTGTCATGCCGTCGGCCGATGTCGCGGCGCCTCGCACGAACGGGCACGATAACGCCCCGATCGAGCGCGAATCTCCCGCTTCGGCCGGCATTCGCTTCAAGGCGCTGCCGACCACGCCGGCCGCTGAAATTGATCTCGCCTTGCTGGTTCCTGACGGCGTCGACGCCGCCACGGTCGAGCAGGTCCTCCGGAGTGCCGGTGGCGAACTGCTGGAACAGGTGAGTCTGTTCGACGAGTTCCGCGGCGCCGGTGTGCCTGACGCACATCGGAGTCTTGGCTGGCGGTTGACGTTCCGGCATCCGGAGCGCACCCTGCGGGACAAGGAAATTGAAGGTCGGCGCGCCCGCCTGCTGGATCTCCTCGACAAGGAACTCGGTATCCGTCCACGTGCGTCCTGACACTGCCGCGTTTCGCGAACTCGATACGCTGGTCCGTAACCTCAGCGACCAACTGGCGGGGTACCGCCGGCGGGCGCTGGCGGCCGAGTTGCGCTCCCGCGAGCTTGAACAGCTGGTGGCTGAGCGTGACGGCACGCTGATTGAAGTGCGGGCTGACGGGCAGCGATCGAACCAGGCGCGGGCACTGCTTGAAGCCAAGGTTCGGGAGCTGGACGCCAAGGCCGAGCTGGCCAGAGCCGAGGTTACACGTGTTCAAGCCGCGTTTTCGGCAGCCGCTGAGGCTGCTACGCCGCAGGCCGTCGACCGCGAGCTGGCGCGCGAGAATGAGCGGCTGCGCGCCCGGCTGTCCGAGGCGGGGGAAAAAACGGCGCAACTCGGCGAGCGTGTGCGTTTTCTTCGCCAGCAGATGGGGCAGGGGGCGGAACGATGATCGACAACAAGTTGGTGGTGAAGGTCCGTATTGTCGGTGAGGAGTACACGCTTCGCACGGAGGCATCGCCCGAGCATACCAAGTCGGTGGCGGAACATGTGGACCGGACGATCCGGGCCATTATGGGCGGCGGATCCACCGTGGAAACGCAGAAGGCCGCGATCCTGGCTGCCCTCCAGATCACTGACGAGCTCTTTCGCGAGCGCGCCGCCGTGGAAATGATGACGGCGGACATCCGCCAGCTTGCCTCCGACATTCGCCCGCTTCTTCCGCCCGCAAAACGGGGCGAGGACGGCAATCTGGTCTGAATGACGTCTCGTCCGCCGAAACCAGCGGACGGGACCGCGGCGGCGTGATGCTCCCCGTTGCGGGCCTCTCGACGCGTCCGTACGTTCTGGAAGTCAACGGCATGCGCGCACCCCTGTGCCGCGGCAACGGAGGTCGCTCCCTCTCCGCCAGCCGCGGCGCATCGTGACAGTCGCCCGTGCCGTGCGCACGATAGATCTGATGGAAAACGATCAAGAACCCGCGCTCAGCCGCGGTGGAGCATAGATCCTCATGGGCGAGATTCCCGCAGCGGCGCTAATTGGCGCCCTTGGGTTGATCGCGGCTGTCGTCGCGTTCGTTGTCGGGCGACAGTCGTGGCGTAAGGTGGAGACCACAGAGCAGCAGCGAGCGCTTGTGGTGGCCGAAGAGAGCGCCGTTCGCGTCCTTGATGAAGCGAAGCGCGAGGCGGAAACGCTTCGGCGCAGCGGGATCGTCGCGGGCAAGGAAGAAGTGCTCCAGCTTCGCGAATCGCATGAACAGGATGTGCGGCAGCGTCGGGTCGAACTCGAACGTGAGGAGAAGCGCGTCCTCGAGCGCGAATCGCAGCTCGATCGCGCCCGCGAATCGCTGGAGAGCCGCGAACAGGAGGTTCAGCGTCGCGGCTCTGAGCTCGGTCGGCGCGAATCCGTGGCGACCTCGAAAGAACAGGAACTCGACAAGGTCATCGCTGAGGAGCGACGCAAGCTCGAACAGCTGGCCGGTGTCAGCGCCGATCAGGCGAAAGCCGAGTTGATTCGTCGTTTGGAGGACGAAGCACTGGCTGACGCTGCCAGCCGTCTTCGCGAGATTCGCGAGTCGGCCAAGCGGAACGCCGATCGGGAAGCCAAGAAGATTGTGGCGCTGGCCGTGCAGCGCGTGGCGGCCGAGACGACCGCCGAGATCACCGTGTCGGCCGTTTCGCTCCCGAATGACGAGATGAAGGGGCGTATCATCGGGCGCGAAGGGCGCAACATCCGCGCCTTCGAATTGGCGACCGGTGTGGATGTGATCATCGACGACACCCCGGATACAGTGGTGGTCTCCTGCTTCGATCCGGTCCGTCGCGAGACGGCACGTCTCGCGCTCGAGAAGCTCGTCAGCGACGGTCGTATCCATCCCGGTCGCATCGAAGAAGTGGTCGCCAAGGCCCGCAAGGAAGTCGAAGTCGCGATCATCGAAACGGGTGAGCAGGCCGCGTACGATGTGGGCGTGGCCGGTCTGCATCCGGAACTCATCAAGCTCATCGGCCGCATGAAGTGGCGTACGAGCTACGGGCAGAACATCCTCGCGCATTCCAAGGAAGTCGCGTGGCTGGCGGGAATGATGGCGGCTGAGCTTGGCCTCGATGTCTCGCTCGCCAAGCGCGGTGCGCTTTTGCACGACATCGGCAAGGTGCTCACGCATGAGCACGAAGGCACGCATGTGCAGCTCGGCGTCGAAGTCGCCACGAAGTACGGTGAGAATCCGCTGGTGGTGAACTGCATCGCCGCGCACCACGACGACGTGCCGCACGAAAGTGAAGTGTCGGTGCTCGTGCAGGCCGGTGACAGCATTTCCGGGTCGCGCCCCGGTGCGCGCCGCGAAGCATTCGAGACGTACGTCAAACGGCTCGAAGGGCTCGAAAAGATCGCCTCGAGCTATCGCGGCGTGGAGCGGGTTTTCGCCATTCAAGCCGGTCGTGAAATCCGCGTGGTGGTGACGCCTGAAGAGGTGGACGATACGCGCATGACCGCGCTCTCGGAAGAGATCGCGCGTCGTATCGAGTCCGAGCTCCAGTATCCGGGGCAGATCAAGGTCGTCGTCATCCGAGAGAGCCGGGCAGTGGATTTTGCGCGCTGAACTGATCGACGGAAAGGCCATCGCGGCGGTCGTACGCGCGGAGGTCGCGCGCCACGTGGAAACCTTGCGCGAGCGCGGTGTGGTCCCGGGCCTCATGGTGGTCCTCGTGGGCGACGATATCGCCAGTGCGACGTACGTGGGCGCGAAGGAGAAGGCGTCGCGTGAGGCGGGCATGGCGGGCGACACGATTCGTCTGCCGGCCGATACGACGCAGGCGGAATTGCTCGCACTGGTCGAGCAGCTCAACGGCGATGTATCGGTGCACGGGATTCTCGTGCAGATGCCGCTCCCGAAGCACATCGATCCTGATACGGTCATCCGGCACATAAGGCCCGACAAGGATGTCGACGGCTTTCATCCTGAGAATGTCGGCAAGTTGCTGATCGGTCACACCGACGGCTTCGTGTCCTGCACGCCGGCGGGCGTGATCGAGATGCTACTGCGCAGCGGTATCGATACGCGCAGCTCGGAAGTCGTGGTCGTCGGACGCAGCAACATCGTGGGGAAGCCGATGGCGGCGCTGCTGGTGCAGGCGCGCTTCGGAGGCGACGCGACCGTGACGATCTGCCATAGCCGCACGAAGGATCTGGCGTCGCACACACGTCGCGCCGATATCCTGATCGTGGCCGCCGGTCGCGCCGAGATGATCACCGGTGACATGATCAGGCCCGGAGCGGTGGTGATCGACGTCGGCATGAACAGCGTGCCGGATGCGACGCGCGCGAAAGGCAGCCGGTTGTGTGGTGACGTGCACTTCGCGAGCGCCGTGGAAGTCGCGTCGCGTATCACGCCCGTTCCCGGCGGTGTCGGACCGATGACCATCGCCATGCTGTTACGCAACACCGTGCGTGCGGCTGAACGCACGCTGAACGCACGCTGAGGCGAGTCGCGTGGCCGAACGTCGCAGCAGCGGCTACCAAAGCTACGGGCCGCCCGACCCGTCCGACGCGGCGCCGGGCAGCGCGCCGGAATCGGCGATCGCGGTGCACACGCTCACGAGTGCGGCGAAGGATCTGATCGAAGGCGCGTTTCCGCCGCTGTGGGTCCGCGGCGAAGTCAGCGATTTCAAGGCCCATCGTAACGGGCACTGGTACTTCGCGCTCCGCGACGCCGAGGCACAGGTGAAGTGCGTGATCTGGAGCTCGGCGGCGAAGCGCATTCCAGCACCGCCCGACGATGGCATGCAGGTCCTCGCCTACGGCCAGATGACCGTCTGGCCGGTGCGCGGCGATCTCCAGTTTTCCGTGCGTGCACTCGAAGCAGACGGCGATGGCCTCTGGCGGAAAGCGCTCGAGCGTACCCGGCTCAACTTGGAGAAGGACGGGCTGCTCGATCCGGCCCGTAAGCGCGCCTTGCCCGCCTTTCCGCGCCGAATCGCTGTGATCACGAGCCCCGATGGCGCCGCGATGCACGATATCATCACCGTTGCACGGGCCCGCAGCGCGGACGTGGAGATCGTGATCGTGGCGGCCAAGGTGCAGGGGGACGGGGCACCGGAATCGCTCGTCTCGGCGATCGAGCGCGTGGGCCGGTGGCGTGACGCCGATGTGCTCATCATCGGGCGCGGGGGTGGCGCGCGCGAGGATCTCTGGGCCTTCAACGACGAGCGTGTGGCTCGTGCGCTCGCCGGCTGTCCCATCCCGACCATTTCCGCCGTCGGTCACGAAGTCGACGTCACCATCTGCGATTTGGTCGCTGATGTGCGGGCGGCGACTCCGTCGGCGGCGGCCGAACTGGCCGTGCCCTCTCGCCGGGAAGTCATCGCCCGCGTCGACTCGCTCGGCAAGCGCTTGGCGGTGGCTGCCCGGCGCCGCGAGGAGCGTGCGATCGCGTCACTGTCGCAAGTGCAGAAGCGGCTGGGACTTTCGGCCATTCGAATCGTGGAACGTCGGCGGTCGCGTGTGGAGTCGCTGGCCGGTCAGCTCAACGCGCTCTCTCCACTGAGCACGTTGGCTCGCGGGTTTGCGGTGGCGCGAACGCCCGAGGGCGCTACTTTGAGCGGACGGGATCAGTTCGTACCGGGTGCCCCGTTCGACCTCTGGCTCCGGGACGGTATCGTCTCGGCAATCGCCGGCGCGGGGCGTCCGCTCCCCGAGTCGGTTCCGGGGTTTCCATCTGAGGAGGGCGTATGAGCTTCGAACTGTCACTGACCCGCCTGGAGGAGATCGTGCGTGAGCTCGAGCGCAATGACGTCACACTCGAGCAGGCCCTTCGTCTTTTCGAGGAAGGCATCACCCATCTGCGTACGGCGGGCGCGGCTCTCAAGACCGTTGACGCCCGTGTGCAACAGCTGGTCGAGGCAGCCGACGGTTCGTTCTCGGTCGTCGAGCTGGGTGGCTGACGCGATGACGCCGGTCGGATCCAGCACTGAAACGTCCGCCCTGTCCTTCGGCACGGAGCGCGCGGCGGTGCAGCAGGCACTCGACGCGTTTTGCGCCCGGTGGCTCGGCGACGTTGCTCCGCTCACGGCAGAGGCAATTCGCTACTCGCTGCTGGGGGAAGGCAAGCGGCTGCGCGCCATCCTGCTCATCGAGGCCTACCGCGCCTGCGGCGGCACCGGTGACGCCAGCGATCTCGCCGCCTCGGTCGAAGTGGTACACGCTTACTCGCTGGTGCACGATGACCTGCCGTGTATGGACGACGACGACGTCCGGCGGGGCCGCCCCACCGTGCATCGCGTATACGGCGTCCCCGTCGCGACGGCCGCCGGACTGGCCATGGTGCCAATGGCCGCGCGCAGCGCTTGGCACGCCGCCAAGGCGATGGGTCTCGCCGACTCGATCGCGGGCGACATCGTGCGCGATCTGATGGACTCGTCCGGCGCCGGCGGAATGATCGGTGGACAACTGCTCGACCTGGAGGCAGAAGGCGTGCACCTCACCCTCGAGGCCTTGGAGCGGGTGCACCGACTCAAGACCGGGGCGTTGATCATGGCCTCCGTCACGCTGGGGGCTCGCGCGGCGTTGGCGCCCGCGTCCCGGCGACTCGCCCTTGCCCAGTACGGCGCCGCGATCGGCCTCGCGTTCCAGATTGCCGACGACGTTCTGGACATCACCGCGACAACGGATCAATTGGGAAAGACGGCCGGTCGGGACATCGCGCTGCACAAGAGCACCTATCCCGCCTTGCTGGGGGTGGATGGAGCGATTGAGCGGGCTGTGGCGTTGGTTGAAGAGGGATGCCGTGCGCTGGCTGACGAAGGGCTACTGACGCCAACACTCGACCAGTTGGCTCGCTATATCGTTGAACGGCGTTCGTAGACTGGCGCCGGTGCACTCGAGTCCGTGTAACTGTAGTTCCGAATTTCGCCGTCCTTGATTGTCGTACCTGCCCGCTGCGGACGTCTCCCGCGGCGCACATCCTGACTCCGCTATGTCCATTCTCGAAGGCATCAACTCACCCGCCGATCTCCGTGGCCTGTCGCGCGACGAGCTGCGCACGCTCGCGCAGGACATGCGCGAGCGCCTGATCGACGTCTGCTCACGTACCGGCGGCCACATCGGCGCCGGTCTCGGCGTCGTCGAACTGACGATCGCGCTGCACACCGTGTTCGAGACGCCAAAAGACCAGCTGGTGTGGGATGTCGGGCATCAGGCCTACCCGCATAAGCTGCTTACGGGGCGCAACACCGAAATGGAGTCGCTGCGTCAGGAAAGTGGACTCTCGGGCTTTCTCAAGCGCACCGAAAGCGAGTACGATACGTTTGGGGCCGGACACGCAGCGACGGCGATTTCTGCGGCGCTCGGTATGGCGGCGGGCCGCGACGTGCTGGGTGAACAGTTCAAGGTGGCCGCCATCATCGGCGACGGCGCGATGGGGTCGGGACTGGCCTACGAAGGGCTCAACAACGCCGGGCATTCCGATCGTGACATCATCGTCGTACTCAACGACAACGAGATGTCGATCGCGCCGAACGTCGGTGCCATGCACAAGTATCTCACGAGCATTCAGCGCAATCCGCTCTACAACCGCCTACGGTCGCGCATCGGTGAGATCGTCGACAACGCGCCGGCGCCCTTCGCCGGTGTGAGCACACTGGTGCGGAAGTGGGAAGAAAGCGTGAAATCGCTGCTCACGCCGGGTGTCCTCTTCGAAGAGCTCGGCTTCCGCTACTTCGGCCCAATCGATGGTCACGACCTCGATGCTTTGCTGGAGACATTCACCGCCGTTCGTGGGATGAATACGCCACGTCTGGTGCATGTGATCACGCAGAAGGGGAAAGGATTTCCCGCCGGCGATCACGGTGAGAAGTGGCACGCGCTGCCGCCGGGTCACGATCCGGCCACGGGTAAGCAGTTGGCCGTTTCGACGGCGAATCCCGCGTATACCACCGTCTACGGCAAGGGTCTCGCCGAACTGGGTGAAGAGCGGAAGGACATCGCCGTGATTACGGCCGCCATGCCGACCGGCACGGGTACGGCGCCGTTCGCGAAGGCTTTTCCCGAACGCTTCTTCGATGTCGGTATCGCCGAGGGACACGGCGTCACGTTCGCGGCGGGACTGGCCACGCGCGGCGTGCGGCCCATCGTGACGATCTACTCCACGTTCCTGCAGCGCGGATACGACAACATCATTCACGATGTGGCCCTGCAGAAGCTGCCCGTCGTGTTCGCCATGGACCGCGCTGGACTCGTTGGCGAGGATGGAGAAACGCACATGGGGCTGTACGACATAGCCTACATGCTCACTATTCCCGGCATGACGGTTGCTGCGCCGAAGGACGGCACCGAGATGCTCGGCCTGCTGCGTGCCGCCGTGGAGCACACCGACGGACCGTTCTCTCTCCGTTATCCGCGCGACGCATCGCCCGATATTCCGGGCGCGATGTCGGAGATTGCCGCCACGCCCTACGCCACGTGGGAAGTGCTGCGCCATGGCCACGATTTCGCAATTCTTGCCGTCGGTACGATGGTGCATCAGGCACTCGCCGCCGCCGAACTGCTCGCCGCCGAGGGTCTGGACGTCACCGTCGTGAACTGCCGCTACATGAAGCCGTACGATGAAGTCACGCTGAACGCGATCCTCGCCAGTCACACGCACGTGCTCACGGTCGAAGAGGGTACGGTCGTGAACGGCTTCGGCGCGTTTATCAGTTCGGTCATCCATCGCCAGGCGCCGACCGTGCGCACGGCGGTGCATGGCGTGCCCGATCGCATCATTTATTCGGCGCCGCGCAAGAAGCAGCTCGCGTCACTCGGACTCGACCCCGCCGGTATTGCGGATCGCGTGCGCGCGTTGCACGGCTCCGAAGCACTCGCCGGTTGATGCGCGTCGGCGTCATCGGTCATAAGGGATACATCGGACTCCCGGCGATCCTCGGCACGTTGCTCGATATTGCGCCTGAACTCGGACTGACGCTGCTGTTTGAGAACGATCTCTGGGAGATCGCGGAGGAGGGCGGGAAGCTCGAGATGCCCGAAGAAGTCGACGCGCTGTTTACGCTGGGCGGGGATGGTACGCTGCTTCGCGGCGCGCGGTTCCTGAACGGTCGTGCCGTGCCGATCCTCGGTATCAATCTCGGTCGACTGGGCTTTCTCACCGCGTGCAGCGGCGAAGAGTTCGAAGCCGGCGTGCGACGATTTGCGGCCGGTGATTTCGTGTCGGAACCACGCATGGCGCTCGAATCCTGCGCGCTCGACCGCGACGGCCTCGAGCGATGCAGCTGGCTTTCGCTGAATGACGTCGTCCTGCACAAGGGCGGATTCGCGCGCGTCGTAAAGTTCACGGTTTTCGTCGATGACGAAGCGATCGGGTCCTACTCCGCCGATGGGTTGGTGGTGTCGACGCCGACCGGCTCCACGGGGTACTCGCTGTCCGCGGGCGGACCGATTGTGGTGCCGACGGTGGAGAGCATCGTCCTCACCCCGGTGTCGCCTCACACGCTGGCCATGCGACCGCTCGTGCTTCCGCCGCACGTCGAGGTCAAGGTGCGTGCAGATGATGGGCCGGAAGAACTTTTGGTGACGATCGACGGTCAGGTAGGCACTACCTTCACCGGTGGCGAGACGTTGGTGGTCCGCAAGGCGCGAAACGCCGTGCAGATCGTGCGCTTCCCGGGCACCACGTTCTTCACGCGATTGCGCCGGAAGCTCGGGTGGGGTGGATTGTCCGAGCGCGACGGCGAGACGATTTGAGGAGGTAGGTCATGCTCGTCGAGCTCCGCATCCGCAATGTGGCGGTCATCGATACGGTGGTCCTGCCGCTGGGCGCCGGGCTGAACGTTTTGACGGGTGAAACGGGCGCGGGCAAATCGCTGATCGTCGGAGCGCTTGGTATGCTGCTCGGTGAGCGCGCCGCCACGGATCGCGTGCGCAGTGGCGCCGACAAAGCAACCGTCGAGGGCGTTTTCGAACCCGGCGCGATGCCCGCCCTGCGCGCAATGCTCGACGAGCGCGGGATCGACGCCGACGACGAGACGTTGGTGCTCAAGCGCGAAATCGGCAGCAATGGACGCTCGCGTGCGTGGATCAATGGCTCGCCGGTGACCGCCGCTGTGCTGGCCGATGTGGGCGCGCGATTGGTGAGCGTGCTCGGGCAGCACGATTCGCGACAATTAGTCGATGCCGAGCATCAGCGTGATGTGCTCGATGCCTTCGCCGGTGCGCTCGACGTGCGCGCGCGCGTTGCCGATGCCTACGCGCAGCTCGGGGCGTTACGCACCCGTGAGCGCGCGCTCGAAGGGCGCCGTCAGGATGCAGCCAAGCGCGCGGATTATCTGCGCTTTGTGGCGCGTGAGATCGACGAGGCCAATCCCGTTGTCGGGGAAGACGAATCGTTGGACGGCGAGATTCGCCGGCTGTCTCACGCCGAAGAGCTGCAGACGTTGGCGGCGCAGGCGGCGACGGCGATTTCCGGTGACGAACGAGCAGCGCTTACACGCCTGGCCACGGTGCGCCGCGCACTCGTCTCACTCGAACGTATCGATCCCGACACCGGTCGTTGGCAGGTCGGCTTTGATGCCGCAGTGTACGCGCTTGATGAGCTCGTGCGCGAGCTCGAAACGTATGCCGAGTCGATCGAAGCCGATCCGTCGCGGCTTCGCACGCTGGAGCGGCGTCGCGATCAGCTGCTGTCGCTCATGCGCAAGCATGGTCCGACGCTTCAGGAAGTGATCGACACCGGAACGGCGGCGCGCGCCGAACTCGACCTGGTGGATGGGGGCACGCTCGATCTCGCCGCCATTAGCGACGCGCGGGCCGCTGCCGAAGGTGCTCTGGCCGAGGCAGCGGCGGAGCTGACGCGCCGCCGGCAGTCTGGTGCGCAACACCTTGCCCGTGCCGTCACGCAACTGCTTCCCGAGCTCGGGATGCCCGAGGGACGACTGCAAGTGCACCTTACCGCGGTTGATCACATCGGCGCGTTCGGAGCGGAGCATGTCACCTTTATCGCCGCGTTGAATGCGGGGAGCGAGTTGCGTCCGCTCGGACGGCTCGCCTCGGGTGGCGAACTGGCGCGTGTGATGCTGGCACTCAGTACGGTACTGGCGCGACTGCAGCAGGTGCCGACACTGGTGTTCGACGAGGTCGATGCGGGCATCGGCGGCGCCGTCGCATGGCAGGTCGGTGCACTTCTGCGCCGTGTCGCGAAGCACCATCAAGTGCTCGCCATCTCGCACCTCGCGCAGATCGCGGCGCGCGCGCACCACCACGTCGTCGTGCGGAAGAGCGCGATCGGAACCGTGACGACGGCGGATACGACTGTCGTTCGCGATGAGCCGCGGGTGATGGAAATCGCGCGCATGCTGGGTGGCGACGCCGACCGTGAAGTCAGTCGAGCGCACGCGCGCGAATTGCTGGAACGGGGTGAGGACGAAGACAGCGAAACGGCCGTCGTCGCGCCCGTGCGTCAACGCCGCGGAAAGCCCGTATAGACCCTCAGTTCGAGCCGATCGCTCGTGGACGCGGGCACCATCCCACCGGATCCCGACAGCGATACGGTGTGCGAGTAAATCACTTCGGCAGGAAAGCGCGAGCGACCCCGAACGTAGCTCGCGAGCGTCGAGAAACTCACACCGATCGCCGCGGCGTGCACAGTACGTGACGGCAACTCGTAGTCGCTCGTGAGCGGTGCATTCGACGTGGGGTTGCCGACGTCATAGCGATCGGCTCCCCAGCGGCGGGCCATGTACGCGGCAGAGACGCCGAAGAACTGTCCGATCGACAGGCGCGGTGCCAGTTCGAGCTCGAATCGCGTGCCGAGCGACCGCGTGGCAGTGCCCACGGTCACCGCATCGAACACATTCGTTTCATTTCGGAACGGAAGCGCGACGGCGATCTCGTCGGAGAGCGGCGTGACCGCGCGCAGTGTCGCGCTCATCCAGAAAGTTCGCGTGAGCACGAAGTCCGTCGTGCTGCGTACCAACAGAGCGTTGACGCCTTCGCCTATCGGCACATCGAACGGATCGTCGGTGCGGTCCGCTCCCGCGGTACCGAAACGCCAGCCCGTCGTGAGCATGCTGCGCACACCGCGCGACGGCGTCAGTAGCCGACGCACCTGGTCGGCGGCGAAGCTGTCGAACAGCAGATACGAGGCCGTAACGTCGATGTCGCCGATGCCCGCGCGACGCGTGTTCCCGAGCCGGCTGTAGCCGAGCTTCCACGCGGTATCGCTCACGATGCGCGCCGTGCCGCCGGGGCCGTACACGGTGTTCGCGGCGGCCGGCGCGGCACCGTCTACGATGTTGGTCACACCGAACGCGGCGAAATCGGTGCGGAGCGTGGCGATCGTCGTCTGCACGGCGGACTGCGCGCTGCCGTTGGCGATCGGCACCACTGGCGCCCCCCCCCTTGTCGCGTCGCCGTATACGGACGCTATGGTCGTGCGCGTGGTCCCGGCACGCACCAGCAACGCCTGCGCCGCTGCCCCGTTCGCCCGGATCGCGTCGCACGCGGTGGCTGCGGGCGACGCGCAGCGTGTGATCTCGGCGCCAAGCTGTGTCCGCGCGAGATCGATCTGTGAGAGCACGTTGCCATTCGTGGCGCGGGCCGTGGCGCCGGTGGCCGCGACATACGCCGGATTCATACCGACGTTGGCCGTCGAGCCCACGCGGTTCAAGAGCAACTGCGACACGTCGCGTGACTCGACATACGGCACCAGAAGCCGCAGTGACAGGCGGCGCGAAATCCCCACACTCAGTCCGAGGGGGGCGATACTCTGGCGAACTTCGCCAGCCGCATCGAGCGCGCCCAGCGAGAGTGCGAAGGCAGGCTGACCGGTGAGCGTGCGCACCCCGGCTTCGGCGGAGACGAGTTGAGGAAAGATGCCGACGCCCGCCTGCGTGGTGCTTAGCGAGGCGAACAGGGGTCGCCTGTTCGAGCCGCCGTTTACCGACGGCGCGTAGACGGCGTCCCAGTCGTTCCACAGCCCCGAGATCAAGAACCGTTTGCCTCCCTTCGGCAGGGGAATCGCATCATCGCCGAGACCGGCCACAGCTTGCGCTTGTAGACGCTCGGACGGCGCCACCGCGATTCCCAGCAGTACGCCGCTCAAGGCAAGCACTGAACGAAGCGAGGTGGCGAGACGATGCGCGGACAGCAATCGGTGTAAGGCCAAGGCGAGTTGTCATGTGCGAGGTGAAGCCGATCATCCCCCACCAACGCCTGCGTTAGGCGTCGGCTGGAAGCGTCAGGCGCCGAACCGGCTAGATTAGCCGCTATCAGAGGGGGCGTCAACGAAGCCCCTCGTCCCGTCACTCGAGAGCGTGCTGTGCAACTTCCTTCTGTCCCTTGGCAACTCACCGGCAACCACTGGCTGACCCTGCCGTGCATCAACCCGACGGATGGCGCCATTCACGCCGTCGGTGTGCTGCATCGTGGGGCGCGGGCCGCGATTGAGTTCGCCGGATCGCCGGACTTCATGTCGGGGCAGGGTACCCCGCTCATGGGCCCCGTGTTGCGTGTCGATGGAGAAGTGCGGGTGCTCGCGGCCGAAGGCATCGCGTGGGAGCGGGCTGTCGGGTGGCTGCCGACGTTCACCTGCACGATCGGATCGCTTGTGGTGCGGGGGACCATTTTTGCGCCATATGGCCGTGATGCCGATATGGCCGGGGCGGTCTACACCTTCGCCGTGGAGAATCGGGGGCCGACCGACGTGAATCTGGAGATCGCGCTCGAGGGGGCGCTCGGCCATCGCCAGCAACGCGTGCGGACCCCGCGTCCGTTCGACGACGACCATCTCGTCGGTGTTGGTCCCGACGAGGTCTTGTTGCTCGAGGGCGCGGCGATTCCCGGACTCGCGGCGATCGCGATCGGCAGCGATGGCCCCGCCACGCTCGAGGTCCCCGCGGCAGCGCCTCGTGATGCGCGGCCGTTTGCCATTCGGCGCGCACTGGTGGCCCCCGCGAACGGTGCCGTGCAGGTGGCGTTCTACATTGCCGTCGGTCCCGAACGCGATGGCGCGCAAGCCACCGTCGCGGTGCTCCGTCGCCGAGGCTGGCGCGCACTGCTCACGGCCACACGCGAAGCCCTCTCGGCGCTCGAACAGACGACCGGAAGCGACGTGATGGATCGCATCGTGAACCGGAATCTGCTCTTCGCCTACTTCTACGGCGTGGGACGTGCCCTCGACGATGCGCATTATTACCTCGTGCGGTCGCGGGCCCCTTGGCACTCGATGGGCTGCACGGTGCGCGACTGGGAAGCGCTGATGTGGACGTTGCCGGCCGTGCAGTTGGCGGACACCGGCCTCGCGCGTGAGCTGTTGGTGCGTGCCTGCGAGTTACACGGTTATGCGCCGGGGCAGGGCGTACACTACATGGACGGCACGCTGTTTCAGCCGGGATTCAGCATCGAAGGACCGGCGGCCTTCGCCATCGCCACCGACCGTTACATCCGCGACTCGGAAGATGACCAGATCGTCGAGGATCCCGTCGTGGCCGATACGCTCTATCTCGCGTCGGAAGACATCACGGCGCGTCGGGATGCGCGCGTGCCGCTGTTCTCCACCGAAGTGATGCCGTCCGGGGCGCCGGCGAAGTATCCCTTCACGCTGCATGGCAACGCGGTCGTGGCGCTCGCGCTCGATGTCTTCCGTCGCACGCTCGACGAGGAAGCGGCCGCTGCCGTGGAAGATCCCGCCGCCGTCCGTGCCGCAATCCGACGCCATTTCGCGGTCGATCGCGGCGAGAAGGCCAGGTTGGCGGTTGCGGTCGACCTGACGGGCAACGCGTCGCTCGACGACGATGCCGTCGGGTCGCTGCTCTGGTTACCGATGTACGAAGCGCTCGATCGCGACGACTCGCTCTATCGTCGCTCGGTCCGCGCGCTGCGTGCTGAGGGTGCACCCGAGGGCGCCGGCCCGGAGGCATCGGCATCGCCGCTCCTGCCGCAGATCGCGCGTTTGCTGGGTCCTGAGGCGCAGGAGGTGCTCGCCTGGCTTCGTCGGGCACCGCTCGACAACGGCATCGCCGCCGAAGTCGTGGATGCCGGGGGGCGGGCGATCAGCAACGGTGGTGACGCCGCATTGGCGGGTTTACTCGCCCACACGGTGTGGTATGCCGCACATGCGCTCGGGCTTCGTGCCTGAATGCGCCGGGCGGCTTGTCCGGCTCGGGCCCCCCTGCTAAAATCCGGCTTACGCGGGAATAGCTCAGTTGGTAGAGCACAACCTTGCCAAGGTTGGGGTCGCGGGTTCGAGTCCCGTTTCCCGCTCTGCACGTGGCTTCAGGAGCACGAGAGTTCGCACGCGGGAGCGCTTCGGCGCTCCCGTTTTGCGTTGTACGGCGGGGCGCGCTAAGCTCTTCGGATCACGTGCGGTGTGGTGGTGAGCATATGACGGCGCGATACCCGGATGGCGAAACCGGTAGACGCGTGAGACTTAAAATCTCCTGCTCCAAAAGAGCGTGCGGGTTCGAGTCCCGCTCCGGGTACGCCGTCGTCGCTGCTGCCCCACACCGTGTGTAGTTGTTTGTACGAGCGTGTTTCGTACACCGAGTACCCCCAATGGCCTGGAGCCTAGATGCGAACAGTGCGC
>NZ_JBDNFF010000229.1:0-4137 GCF_041689975.1 Gemmatimonas sp. | reverse complement strand
GGGTTCTTCCCGGCCGGTTCCGCGTTCACCCCGATCGCAAACCCGACAAGAGTGCTCGGCACTCGTACCCCAACTCCAACCCCTACCCCAACCCCAACCCCAACCCCTCCGTCGACAGGGAACCTCCGTCCCGGCACGACTTTGGTTGGCGCGGGTGCCCCGGCTGGGCGGTACATCGCTCAGGCGATGAGTGGTTGCTACTGGGAGCGACTCAGCGGATTGGGAGGCACTCTCGCTGAGATCATTGCCAATGACTTCCAGGCATTCGCCGGGCCAGCGATCGTTGATATCCGTTCGACAGACTTGGCATTCAAGTTCGATGCTGACTGTCGCACTTTCAGGCCATACACGCCACCGGCTTCAGCCTCGGCAACGATCACACAAGGCGCATGGGTCGTCGGTTCAGATATTCAGCCCGGCACATACTCATCGAACGTGTCGAACGGCTGCTACTGGGAACGCGCCACATCCTTTGACGGAACGCTCGGGTCGATCATCGCCAACGATTTCATCTCTACCGGCGGGCCAGCGTTTGTGACGATCTCGCCCACCGACACTGCCTTCAAGACCGACAACGATTGCGGCACCTGGACACGCATTGGCTGACACCGGCTTCTTATAGCCGGGGGACAGTAGCGTGGCGTAGCTGGCACCGCGGCTGCGTACGCGCTTCCAAGCTCGGGTGAACGAACCATGGAACGCACCGCAGGGCGACCACGTGAGCACGATCAGTTCTCGATGCCATCCAGTTCGGCCACGATCTCGGCCGCTTCTGCGGCGGCACGAACGTCGTCGTGATCCGTGTCGGTGCGTCGGCTTCCGGCGAAGTGTTGGATGTCGACGGCCGATCGGCCGACGGCACAATCACCGTCTCCCGAAAGCGTCCGATGAACGACCGCGTATCGGACGTGCTCAAGCGCCAGCCCTTCAGACATGACGTCTAACCAGGGATGTCTCACATGAGTGGTACGGACCAATTCTCAGTGAGGAAGCGCCTCTCGTTACATGGTGGACTGTGGCAGTTGTTCGCGACAGCGAGCTGCCACTCTGGGGGCTTGCGCGCCGCGGCCCGCCAGCCCACGATGCTTGCGCAGAGCCCCAGTCGATCGGCCGGTGTTGGCCATTCGATTGCGTCGTGCGGCCCCACACCACACACGGGTGCGTGATCGCGCGTGGCAGGTCAGTTTCCGGCTTGCGACGCTGATCTGTAGCGCGTTTCGAGTCAGGATCGGAGCGTTGCTGGCGCTGTGACCCACGTCCAGGTCTGATCGTCGGGATTGTGGGAGACATCGCCGTCGATTGCGAGGCGGCCGACGGTGGTGCGGATACTGCTCAAGCTGGCAACGTGGGTTTCAGCCGAGAGGGTGTTGACAGTCCACGTTCTGGTTGGGTCGGCGTTCATCACGTGAACGATCCGCTCTTTGGTGCCCAGCGCTATCAACTCCGTCGGGACGTCTTGAGTGCTTGCGGTTGCTTTGGCGCGCTTCGACTTCTTGGGGAGCCCGGTCGGGTCGGCAAGCCTCTCGAATGCGGCGATACCGCTGCGGAGTGCGCTGAGGCGCTGCTCGGTTTGGTCGCGGTCGCTGCGCAGCTGTTCGAGTACGTCGGTGTAGCTGATGGTGTTCATGGGTGGCCTCCAGTGCCGTGATGCGAGGCCGGTCGGCGCCACAGGGTTCACCGTGCACGGGTAGCGCGATGGCGCACGCGCCCACGGCGGCCGCTCCTAGCGCAGCCTGATGGGGCTGCGAGTGCGGGGGTGGGGGTGGCCCAGACGGTGGGTGTTCCACCACCAAAAGGAGTCGTTCGCCATGACGATCGCAAGGAATTCCATCTCGGACCTCGAGGCCATTGCGGCGATGCCGGGTTTGGAGGAGATGTCCGAATCGATTGCCCCGTTCTGTGTCGGCAGCACCGATCCCGTCTCGATGCTCATCTTCTGTGCTGGCCAGTGGCCGGTGGGGGCTCGCAACGAGCTGGCCTCGCTGATGAAATACACGAGTGTGTGGGAAACGATGCGTGAGTCGGCGTCTCGCGTCGGGCGTATTTTGCCGCGACGCCCGCCGACTCATGATCAGCTTCGCCATCTGCGCGATCGGGCGGGTGTGGGGATCGGCGCACAGGTCGCGTTGGCGTTGTCGCCAGCGATGAAGGCGCTGACGCTTGACGTGGGGTTGCTCGGACCTTCGGGTCCGGCGAACCTTGTCTCACCGAACCGCGCCAACACCGGTTACTGCGACGGAACAACTTTTACACCGCTCACCGACAACTGGTTCGACGGGCGCACCGGCGAGTTCCACGGCAACACCCGCTCCAAAGACGGTCTCAATCCGCGCTGGGCGGCGACCTTCTACGGCAAGAACGCCGAACGCGACAAGAACGGCAGCCGGGGTTTGCCGATTGCTCTCATGGGAGCGCATGGGGAACTGCGCTGGCAGCGCGTCGTGACTGGTGTGAGCATGTACTTCGATCGCAACGAGACCGGGGCATCGATGGGACTGTTCCATCAGGCAGTAGAGATTTACGGTGCTGGGCTGCACGCGTTTGCGTATGACCGTTTGCTGGCTGGCAAATTCATCCGCGAGGTGATGCTCGCTGGGGTGATGCCGTTGGTCGAGATGAAGGGCGCGTCACCTCACGATCCTCACGTCGCGGTGCCGGAAGGCTTGCAGTACAAGCTTGGCAACAAATCGCAGCCGAAACCACTCGCGATCGCACGGGCACTTGAGACGATCACTCACCCGGTCGGCGGCGGCCGCTGCGCCCACCAGATCTGGGCGTTGGATGGCATGCTGCGGTCCTGTCCTCCCGATGAGCATCGACCGAACTTCGACAGCGACATCTTGCAACGCAGCGATCTGCGTTTCCACGAAGACGCCAACGGCTCGAGGAGCCTTGTCGGCCACTACGAGGTTCCGTGCCGCCATGGCGATGTCAAGTTTCGGTTCGATCACTCAGGCCAGCGGATGGGGTCCTCGCACGAGTGCGCGCTGGCAGACTGGGTGCGCCCGATCCACATCCCGTTGGAGGCTCCGCATCTGCGTGGCTTTCGTGTGGATGTTGAGTCGGTCTTCCGCACCGCGAAAGGCGCCGAAACTCTCTTCGGTCGCGCGAGCAGCCTGGAGCCGGACTTCTTCCTGCTCGACATCGTCGGGTTCGCGTTGTGGCAGAACGCCATTGCTTGGGATGTCCACGCGTCCCAACACACGGTGTGCGGACAGCACTGCGCAGCCGCAGTAGCGAGAAAGGCGAACCGCAGCGCGCAGAGCTGACATGGCGGTGGGGCTGTGAGTGCGCCCTGCAGCACCCTGCTGACGGTCTGTTTCACTATGACCTACAGCCACGAACACTGCCCAACCGATCCGCTTGCCTTCATGACGGTGTGGAACCGTGAAGGTTTCCCCCACGACTATCAGGCCCGCCTCGATGCGATGGGCGTCCTGTCGCCGGACGGGGCCGTCACGCTCACCATGCTGATGAGCGAACTCGCCGAACGCTGCGCACACCAAGGAGCCCACGCGGCCGTCGAACACTTCCTCGCCAACGGCAGCACCTTCGAGGATCGTGTGGACCGGCGGGCGGCTGTGTTGCTTGTGGCGCAACTGCATTTCCCGAAAGCCGCCCTGGAATGGCCGGGATGGCAGCCGTCAGAACGCAATACGCGCCGCCGTTGTTTCACCGACATCGAACGGGCGCTGGTTCGGTTCTGCGCTTGCACATCTGATGCATGCGCAACGACCATCGGCGCCGCCGACGCCGGCTCCGCAAGCGGCGAACTCCAGCGGATCACCATCCACCATGTCGGACGCGGCGACGATGGCGTTCCAAACCAACTCCATCTCCCGGGCAACGAACGCGCTCAGCGCGGCGGCGGGCCCTCCGGCGCCGCGCCGCGAACCAACGAGTTGCCGATGTGGTGCCGCCGCCGCTTTGCAAAGCAGCTCGCGACGATCTTCACAGAGCGGCCGTTGCTGTATGCCGGCAAATCGACCGAAGATTGCGGCTCTTCTGTCGTTTGTGTGGGTGGAAATGACAGGGGTGTGGTCACAGAAGCCGCTCCCCGTCTACGTTCCTGGGTGTTGAGTCCGGAACGAACAAGGAGCGGCTTCTGTGAAGAAACTATGGCGTCATGTGTTGGGG